>DATFXZ010000062.1:0-12696 GCA_035315305.1 Terriglobia bacterium
CTGGTGACGAGATTGCGCGTGTACTGCTCGTGACCTGGCGCGTCCGCGATGATGAATTTTCGCTTTGGAGTCGCGAAATAGCGATAGGCGACGTCAATTGTGATGCCTTGTTCGCGTTCAGCTTTCAAGCCATCCGTCAGAAGCGAAAAATCGATGCCCTTGCCGCCGCGGCGTTCGTTTTCGCGCTTCGCGCCTTCGATCTGGTCTTCAAATGCGCCTTGTGTTTCGACAAGCAGCCGGCCGATGAGAGTCGATTTTCCGTCGTCGACATTGCCGGCGGTAGTGAACCGAAGAACATTACTACTCAAAAGTACCCTTCCCGCTTCTTGTCCTCCATGGTGTTGGCGCCATGGTCGATGATTCTTGTAGAGCGCTCGCTGATTTTCGCAGAGACAGTCTCTTCCGCAATTTCCTCGAGTGTCGTCGCCCGTGATGCAACCGCTCCTGTACACGGCGCACAGCCCAGCGTGCGGAAGCGCACCCACATCTTTTCGGGAACTTCACCGTTTTTCAGATGGATCGCATCGTCGGCCGGAATCAAAGTGCCGTTGCGTTGGACTACGAGCCGTTCCTTCGCAAAGTAGAGCGGCACCACCTGGATTTTCTCCTGGACGATGTATTGCCAGATGTCGCGCTCGGTCCAGTTGGACAGCGGAAACACGCGCATCGATTCGCCTTCGTGAATAGCGCCGCTGTAGAGCGACCAGAGCTCCGGACGCTGCCGCCGAGGGTCCCATTGACCGAATGCGTCCCGCAAAGAAAACACGCGTTCTTTCGCGCGCGATCGTTCTTCCTCGCGGCGGGCTCCCCCGATTGCCGCGTCGAATTGATATTTGTCCAGGGCGTGGAGCAGTGCAGCCGTTTTCAGTTGGCCGCAGCACCGCGCGACACCGAGCTTCAAAGGATGAGCGCCGGCTGCGATCGCGTCTTCGTTACGATGCACGATGAGTCTCGCGCCGATTTCTTTGCAGAAGCGATCGCGAAATTCGATCATCTCTTTGAACTTATAACCCGTGTCGACGTGAAGGAATGGGAACGGCAGCGGTCCTGGATAGAAGGCTTTACGGGCAAGGTGTACGAGCACGCTCGAATCCTTGCCGATGGAATACAACAACACAGGATTTCGAAACTGTGCGACGGTTTCGCGCAGAATATAGATTGATTCGCTTTCAAGCTCGCGAAGATGTGTCCAGTCGTGATTCATGATTTAAGTTGCTTGCTTATGCAATCCGCACTCTTTTGAACTCGATTCCCACCACCAACGGCCTGCCCGGATGTCTTCACCAGGTTGAACGGCCCTGGTGCACGGCGCGCACCCGATGCTGGGATATCCGCGGTCATGCAGCGCGTTGTAAGGTACGCCGTTGATCTTGATGTAGTCCCACACATCGTCGTTCGTCCATTCCAACAGTGGGTTGATTTTGATCAGACCATTTCCGTTGTCCCATGCTTCGCGTTCAAGCGTGTGCCGTGCCGCAGACTGCTCGCGCCGAAGACCCGTGACCCAGCTTTTCTTTCCGGCAAGCGCCCGCTGCAAAGGCTCAACCTTGCGGATATGGCAGCACTGCTGACGTTGTGCGACGCTCTTGTAAAACGCGTTCGGACCGTTTTGTTCAATCCATGCCTGAACTGTCGGCGCATCTGGAAAATAAGTTCGGATCGCAATCGGATATTTATCGCGAACAGTCTCAAACAACACCTGTGTTTCTTCAGGCAGCCGTCCCGTATCCAGAGTAAACACTTCGATCTTTCGCGCTTGGCGAGCAATTGCATCCAGCAGGACCATGTCTTCAGCACCAAAGCTACATGCGAAAGCGATGGGTGACTGATTGATTTCGATTTGCTTGAGGTAAGAGATCAGCTCGCTCGTTTTTCCCGCGAGGTCCATTAAAACTTTTCAACCTCCAACAATGCAGCTGATACCCATAACCAGGAGCACGCCTGCAAGGATCCGGCGCATCATGACCTCAGGTAAGCGGCTGCTGACGGTGCTTCCAATGTAAATGCCAGGAATCGACCCGACCAGCAAACCTACCAGAAGTCGATAATCAAGGTTTCCGAGTTGCAGATGTCCGAGTCCAGCGACGGTCACCAATGGAATGGCATGTGCGAGATCCGATCCGACCACCTCCGCGCTGCGAATCTTCGGATAAAGAAGCATTAGTGCCGCCACGCCTATTGCGCCGGCGCCTACCGATGTCAGCGTGACCATTACCCCTAGAACGACACCAACGAGCGTCGCAAGACGATTCGACGTCTGTTGACTAATTTCAAACGTCTTGCCCCCCGCCGCCAGGATCCGCTTGCGTAACATGACAGCCGCTGCCGTGGCGACGAGCGACAATCCCAGCAACGGGAGAAGGATGCCATCCAGAGGCTTTCCATGGGCTTTGAGTTGGCTCATCACAATGACGGTTGCGACCGATGCCGGTAAGCTGCCCGCGGCCAGGCGGCCGACGATCCGCCAATTCACGTTCCCGCGCATACCGTGCGCCGCAACGCCCGCGATCTTCGTCAATGACGCAAAAATCAGATCCGTGCCGATCGCAATATCCAACGGAACTTTGAACAGGAACACCAAAGTCGGCGTCATAAGCGATCCGCCGCCGACGCCAGTGAGCCCGACGATGAGCCCGACCACAAGACCTACAACTGGAAATAAAGACTGCAAGTGCATTCGTGCTCCAAAAAAAAGACCCGCTCAGTCAGCGGGCCTCAACTAACGGATGATGCAATAATGATCAATCCGATTGCGAGGCACCTCCTCGACAACAACAACAGCAGAGGGTCTCATGATTAAACGGCGACTGATTCGATCGGATTAAAATCATCACTGATCCATGGCCACTAACTGATTGCAAATGCTACTTATAGACTAACTTGAGAAGGTAAATCAACTATAATCTCCGGCTGGACAAGCGCCCCCAAATGAAAGGAGCACCAAAGTGAAACGAAAAACCCTACTGAATCTATTGGTTGTATTGGTTAGTGTCTGTCTTGCCGTGGGAGCGGCTTTCGGTCAAGCCACCGGAAAGAAGGCTGAACCGCCAACGAAGTCTCAAAAATCGGAGACGAAAGCTGAGAAGAAAACAAACCCGATCGATATCAACTCGGCCTCGAAGCAGGAACTCATGACCATTCCCGGCATCGGTGATGCCTACGCACAGAAGATCATCGATGGTCGACCTTACCGTGCCAAGAACGAACTGGTTCAGAAGAAGATCGTTCCCGAGGCGACTTACGACAAGATCAAGGATCAGATCATCGCAAAACAGAGTGGAGCCACGGAGAAGAAAGGGACTACAAAGAAATAGCTGGGCCGAAGAATTTGAAATTGGACGATTCCTGCACCTCAAATCCGAAATCCGAAATTTGAAATGGGACCGCTCTTAAGTTCGATTTGCGATTTCGGATTTGAGGTGCAGGAATCGTCCAATTTCGAATTTCTTTCTTAGCCGCGTCGCGCGGGGTTCGGCAACATTTGCGCATTCCACTTCTTATACTCAGCCCGAATCTTCTCAAACACATCCGGATGCTTGCTTTTGAGCTCCGCTTTCTCTCCGGGATCGACGGATAAGTCGAATAGGTGTTCGTTCGTGCCCTCACGCAGATACTTCCATTTACCCATGCGGCCCGCGTCCTGAGCCCTCAGTCTCCAGAAAAGCGTGCGGTCGTGCGGTTGGGCTCCTCTCAAAACCGGCATGAGATCCTCGCCTTCGAGCGGGTATTGTGGATCGGCCTTGCCACCGGCGAGGGCAACGATCGTTGCCGTCCAATCCATCGTAATTGCGACCTGAGGTGTTATTTTCCCTGCTGGAACAACTCCGGGCCAGCGGACGATCGCCGGAACTCGAATTCCGCCTTCCCAAAGGTTCATCTTTTGAAATGAGAATGGCCAATTGAATGAGTAGCGCTCCCCGCCGTTGTCGCTGGTGAATATGACAACTGTGTTTCGATCCAGACCGGACGAAGCCAGCGCCTTGAGGACGCGGCCGATTCCGACATCCATACTCTTCACCATCTCTGCGTATGTGCTTAGGCTGCCTCCCTCGGTCATTGGTCGGTGATTGTGGTCGACGGCTTGATCGTTCGGCCCGTCCCACGGCCAATGCGGCGCGTTGTATTGAAGGCTGAGAAAGAAGGGCCGGTTTCGCTTCCGCGCGATGAAGCGAATGGCACGCTCCGTGAAGAGGTCTGTGAGATATCCCTCGTCCTTGGAGGGTTCTAGATTTTCATATAAATCGAATCTGCCGGCAGTATTCTTGTGCGTAAAGTAATCGGCACCGGCTCCGTTGATGCCATAGAACTCGTCGAAACCATGACGATTCGGGCCGAATTCGGGCAGGTTCCCCAAATGCCATTTGCCGATGAGACCGGTATCGTAATCGACGGTTTTGAGCAGCGTTCCGATTGTTGGATGGTCGGGCGGTATTCCGAGTTGCAGGTTTGCATCGCCTAGCGGCTCTTCGAGGCCCACAGCAAGGCGATGGGGATAACGTCCTGTGATGTACGCCGTGCGTGTCGGCGTGCACACGGGCGCCGACGCGTAGTTATCCGTGAACTTCATTCCCTGCTTTGCAAGATTGTCCAGAACCGGCGTTTTGTACTCCGGTCGTCCGTAGCAGCTCAGGTCACCGTATCCGAGATCGTCCGCCAGAATGAATAACACGTTCGGCCGCACTGTTGCTGCCACTCCTGCGCCCGATAACGCGGCGGCCCCTAAAGCCGCGCCGATGAACTCACGTCGCGTAACTCGTTTGGTTTGCATAATTGGCAGATGATTTTAGCATCCATTAAGCCTTTTCATGTTCACCTCTGTCTATTCAGATCGAGTGCGCGCACACAGAAAAACAACGGAGGTGTTCTAATGAAAGGAAAGGCATTGAGTTTGATACTTGGAGCAGCTGTGTGTGCAACACCTGCTTTGGCCGATGGCAACCACGGGATCAACTGGATTCAGAAGCGCGAGGAGGCTCGAATTCATCAGGGAATCCGAAGTGGAGAACTGACTCGAAATGAAGCGAGACGGTTAGAGGCTGAGCAGGCCAGAATTCGCGTCGATGAGAGATTTTATCGGGCGGACGGGAAGCTCACCCCGAGGGAACGCGAGCGGCTCCGGAAGGAACTGCGTCATTCCAGTCACGATATCTACCGCCAGAAGCACGATCATCAGGATCGTAATTAAGTCCTACCCAGGCAGCTGGGTGTCACCACAAAGACACAGAGACACAAAGGTCTGGCGGCTCGATTAAAACGACGTCTCTGTGTCTTTGTGGTGACACCCCTCTGGTTGCATACCATTACAATAGGCGTATGCCACTTATCGGAGCGAATGAGCTCAAAAAGAAATTGCTGGTCGAAATCGAGGGCCAACCTTATCAGGTGCTGGATGTCTTCTTCGCCACGCCCACGGCGCGCGGCGCGAGCACGATGGTACGGACACGACTGAAAAATTTGCTGAATGGATCGGTTCAGGAGAAGAGTTTTAGAACTAGCGAGAAGTTTGCGGAGCCGGACGTCGAAATAGCTGCCGTTTCTTTTCTCTATAGCGATACCGACGGCTTTCATTTCATGGAGCAGTCCACGTTTGAGCAATTCACCATTAGCGAAGACGGCGTCGGGGACGACCATTATTACTTGCGCGAAGGATTGCTTCTCGAGATTTTCAAGTACAACGGGCAGGCTATCTCGCTGCAATTACCGCAGTATGTCGAGCTCGCAATCGCTTCCACGGAGCCTGGATTGCGCGGTGATACTGCATCCGGTGGTGCCACGAAGGTAGCGAAGCTCGAGACAGGTCTTGAGGTGCGCGTCCCGCTCTTCATGAAAAACGGCGAAGTTGTACGTGTGAATACACAGACAGGTGAAGTTGCAGGTAGGGCTTAACGGATATTGATCTGTCGTTATAGAATCGCCGTATGCCACTTGTAGTCCAACAACGCACAATATCCGATGTAGTCGTTCTCGATTTGTCTGGACGACTGTGGATTCTTGACCTTCCACTGCGCGATCTCATGATCGGGCTGCTCGGTGAGGGGAAGCGTCACTTCGTTCTGAATCTGGCCGCCGTCGATTACATTGACAGCTCCGGTCTAGGACAGCTCATCACCATTTGGTCATCGGTTCGTAATAAGGGCGGTCATATGACTGTTCTGAATCCTACGAAGCGAGTCCAGCGGCTGTTCGAGATCACGCGCCTCAATAAAGTTTTTGAAATTCTGGAGAACGAAACCGAGGCCGTCGAAGTAGCACGTAAAGCCTCAGCATAATTTGCCGGCTCGGAAAACTACCGTACGCTCCGTACAATTTCCGCCACGCGATGCGCAATAGCCATGCTGGCCGAGAGACCCGGCGAATCGATACCAATCAGATTGATCAAAGGCGGATTTGACCGGTCTAACTGGATACCAAAATCAGCCGTGCCCGTGTTCGCTGACCGCTTGGGTCGAATACCGCAATACGCCCATTGAAGATCTTCTTCACGAATATCCGGAAGGAATTTGCGGGCAGCTTCAAGAAACAGTTCCTTGTCAGGCTCATGCGATACAGCCGTCGCGCTTGGGCCAAGATACAACCGGCCGTCGGTACGTGGACCGAAGTGAATCCCTTTCGATCGGGCATGAGGCGGCATTGCCGGATAAACCAATGTCCGGATGTTCCATCGCGAAATGCCGCCGACAAGCTCATAGTAATCACCCCTAATGAATTCGATGTCGTATGCCGGCCCGCCGGCCAGGACCGAGACTTCATGCGCGTGGAGGCCGGCAGCGTTGATGAGCACCCGCGCTTTCAGTTCAGTGGACGTCGTTTGCAAGACATGATTCGTTTCCCCCACTGCAATCCGGCCTACTTCAGTGCCGAAAAACAATTGTGCGCCGGCCGTTTCCGCCTGTTCGAGAAATGACCGGGCGAGACCCGGCACATCAACTACACAAACCGACGGAATGAAGATCCCGCCTAGGGCGTGAATCGGGGCGATTTTGCGCACGCCTGCGCGTGTTATGACGAACCGGAATGAGAGGTTCTGGCGCCTGCCTTGCCGCCAAAGATGCAGCAGTGCGCCTGTTTCTTTCCATAGTCCCGCACTGATGCTCCCGGAGGGAATGGCGATAAGCATTCCAGTCCGAAGCAGCTGTATTGAGTGTCGCTCGGCATATTCGAGGATTTGCCTGCTGCCGTCCAAGGTCAGCCTGGATTTCAGTGTCCCAGGAATTTCGTGAAAACCCGAATGAATGACGTTGCTGTTGTGACCAGATGTTTCCTGGCAGTAGGCGTTGTGCTTCTCGACGAGTGCAACCGACAAATTCCGTTGCGCCAACTCGCGCGTGATAGCGCAACCGACGATTCCCGCGCCTATGATGCAAACGTCGAACATCGCTCCGGAAAATCGGTAAAGATACCGTCAATCCCAAGTTCGCGAAAGCGGGTCATCTCAGCAGGATTGTTCACGGTCCAAACGTGAATGCGTAAGTTTGCTTCACGGGCAGTCGCGAGGAGTCTTTTCGTCACAATGTTCCGGCGTGGATGAATCGCGCTCGCGCCAAGCTCGCGAGCCCGCCGAACCAGATTCCATAACCTCGAGCTAAGCAGTGCGATCGGTATTTCCGGAATGAGCGGCCGCAACTCTTCCCAGTCGAATGCGGAGACGATGACATGCGGTTCGAGCTCGCGTTCAAGAACAAGTCTCTTCACGTCGCGGGCAATTCCACGATCTTTTAACTCGATGTTCAGCAGGCATCGAGCGCCGAATTCGTCCAGGACATCGGTTAAGAGCGGAATTGGCTCACCACATCCGGCATCGAACTGCCGCAGTTGGTCGTAGGCAAGGTCGCGAACGTAGCCGCTGCCGTTGGTAGTACGGTTAACCGTCTCGTCATGGATGACCACGAGACGGCCGTCGCCGGCGCGGCGGACATCCAGTTCGAGCCCCGTCGCTCCGTATTGCAGCGCTTTTTTGAATGAGCCGATTGTGTTTTCGGCCCGTCGTGGATATCCGGGCGCGCCACGGTGTCCGAAGATGATCACGGCTACAGTTTACAGTACGTGGGGGCAGCTCCCTCGTCCCCACGGTCGCTGTGCTTTTGTTTACAGATCGGTTACCCTTAACTTCATGCCTAATATAACGTCTGATCTCGAGCAGCAGATGGAGTCCTTCAAGGAGGAATTCCGTCGGGTCCATCAGGAGATTTCGAAGGTCATCGTCGGATACTCCGACATTATCAATGACATCCTGATGTCGATTCTTGGTAAAGGCCACGTTCTGCTGGAAGGCGTGCCGGGGTTAGGAAAGACGAAGCTCGTCCAGACACTCAGTGATGCGCTTCACTTGCGTTCTTCGCGAATCCAATTTACGCCGGATTTGATGCCTGCTGACATCGTCGGTACTAACGTCGTTCAGGAGAATGAAGCCGGAGACAAGTTTCTTGATTTTCAGCCGGGGCCGATTTTCGCCAACATCATTCTTGCAGATGAGATCAATCGTGCGACACCGAAAACTCAGTCGGCGCTATTGGAAGCGATGCAGGAGAAAACCGTCACTGTGGGCAAGCAAACCTATAAGCTCGACCAGCCATTCGTGGTATTGGCGACATTGAACCCGCTCGAACTGGAAGCTACCTATCCCTTACCGGAAGCGCAGCTCGATCGATTTTTCATCAAACTGAAGATGGAATTTCCGCCCATCGATGACATTCATACGATACTGGATCGCACGACTTACCTCGAAGAACCTGCCGTTGATCGCGTGTGGGACGCCGACAAGATTTTACAATTACGCGAAATTGCCCTTGCTGTGCCAATATCGGACGCCGTTCAGGATTACGCGATCCGGATCGTGATGGCAACTCAGCCAACCACCGAACTGGCTCACGAACAGACCAAAAAATTCCTCCGATACGGCTCCAGCCCGCGCGGCGCGCAGGCGTTGACAATCGGAGGTAAGGTGCGCGCCCTGCTGAACGGCCGATCGGAAGTGGCGTACGAGGATATCCGGCACGTGGTACTGCCGGCGCTTCGCCATCGAATCATTTTGAACTTCGAAGGCGAGGCCGAACGTATCGATCCGGACGTCATTCTGAACGCCATCATTGACTGGGTGCCGGAGAGGCGATAGAAATATGATCCCTCGAAGCCTCAAGGGAGCTAGGGATATGGAATTCAAACTAAACACGAGACGGGCGGACTCCGTGTTCATCGTGGATCTTGCCGGAAGAATCACGGCCGGGGAGGCGCTCAGTGCGTTGAGAGAGACTATTCGCGACGAAGTGGCGAAGGGACACACGAAAATTCTGCTGAACCTCAAGGACGTGTCCTACATTGATAGCAGCGGTCTTGGAGAGCTGATAATGGCGCTCGGTACGGTTACCCAGATGATCTGCGCAAAGTGTGGCGCTACGGTGTTCAAAGACGACGAGGGTAACTGGGATCCTTGTCCTCAGTGTGAAAGCCAGGAAAGGAAGCCATGGGGACAGCTGAAGCTGAGCAATCTTGGGCGCCAGGTCATGGACCTGCTTTAATTCACGAAGTTATATACTGTGTTTGATGTGCATCAATCTGAACAAGAAGCGCTAACGAGTTTCAGGTCCAGGTGAATTGTACAATGTAGGCCGCGGCCTTTAGCCGATCCGGCCGGCTAAGGGTCGGCGCCTACACCCGCCTATGAGCACTGTTCCAAACAAAGTCATCTACTCCATGATCGGCATCAGCAAGTACTACGACAAGAAGGCTGTGCTGAAAGACATCTACTTGTCGTACTTCTACGGCGCGAAGATTGGCGTTATCGGCTTGAACGGTTCTGGGAAGAGCTCCCTGTTGCGGATCCTTGCGGGTGTCGATCAGGAATTTCAAGGCAAGACTGCCGTTTCGCCGGGCTACACAATCGGGTTCCTCGAGCAGGAACCGCAGCTTGACGCTGCGAAGACTGTCCGAGAAGTAGTCGAAGAAGGTGTGCAGCCAATCGTGGACCTGCTTCGCGAGTTCGATGAAATCAACGCGAAGTTCGCCGAGCCAATGTCGGACGACGAGATGTCGGATCTGCTCGAGCGTCAAGGTAAGGTGCAAGAACGACTGGACGCTACTCAAGCCTGGGACCTGGACTCGCGCCTCGAAATGGCGATGGATGCGTTGAGATGTCCGCCGCCCGATACATCAATCGGCGTGTTATCGGGCGGGGAACAGCGCCGCGTAGCGCTCTGCCGGCTGCTGCTTCAGAAACCGGACATCCTTCTTCTGGACGAGCCCACGAATCATCTGGATGCTGAATCCGTTGCATGGCTGGAACATCACATCCAGCAGTACGAAGGTACGGTCATCGCCGTCACTCACGATCGATATTTTCTTGACAATGTTGCCGGCTGGATTCTCGAGTTGGATCGAGGACATGGAATTCCTTGGGAAGGCAACTACTCGTCATGGCTCGAGCAAAAGAGATCGCGGCTGGAGCAGGAGGAGAAAACCGAAACGCAACGGCAAAAGACGTTACAGCGCGAGTTGGAATGGATTCGAATGTCGCCGAAAGGGCGGCATGCGAAAGGCAAAGCCAGAATCAATGCGTACGAGGCGTTGCTCAGCAATGAAACCGAGCAGCGCGGCCAGGACCTGGAGATCTACATCCCGCCTGGGCCGCGGCTCGGGCAGGTCGTAATCGAAGCGCAAGGTTTAAAGAAGGCATACGGTGACCGGTTGCTTTTCGACGACCTGAATTTCCGTTTGCCGCCGGGCGGCATCGTCGGGGTTATCGGTCCGAACGGCGCCGGCAAGACGACGCTGTTCCGATTGATCACCGGTCAGGAAAAAGCGGACGCCGGCTCTTTCCGTCTAGGCGAAACAGTAAAACTTGCGTATGTCGATCAGAGCCGCGATGTGCTCAACCCTGACAAAACCGCTTGGGAGGAGATTTCGGATGGTCTCGATACCGTCCGGCTTGGTTCTCGCGAGGTGCCGTCACGAGCGTACGTGGCGAGATTCAATTTCTCCGGAAGTGATCAACAGAAGAAGGTCGGAAACTTATCCGGCGGCGAGCGGAATCGCGTGCACCTCGCAAAAATGTTAAAAGAGGGCGCCAACGTTCTGCTTCTCGACGAGCCTACGAACGATCTCGACGTGAACACACTGCGCGCTCTGGAGGAAGCTCTGGAAAATTTGGGAGGCTGCGCTGTGGTGATCAGCCACGATCGCTGGTTTCTGGATCGCATTGCGACTCATATTCTCGCGTTTGAAGGAGACAGCCGAGTGGTTTGGTTTGAGGGGAACTATTCCGATTATGAAGCCGATCGCCGGGCCAGGCTCGGCGCTGCGGCTGACCAGCCGCACAGAATCAAGTATCGTCATTTGACGAGATAACTGCAGTCCCGATTGTCAGGGCTGCCGCCACAGCAGCTTTCCCGATTTATCGAACAGCACGATTGAAGATGCCGGCCCTTTCTCGGCGATGCCGTTTTCGTTCACATGGGAACCCACTGCTGTTGTACTACCGATGATGGTGCGTTGCTGCCCGGACGGATCATAAAGCACGAGACTGGGGCCGTCATTGCTCACGGAAAGGTTGGCGCGCGTCTTTCCTGCCGCGTCGAACATCACGAGGAAAACAGATCCGGCACCATCCGCGACGAGGGAGGCGCGTTCTTTGCCTTTCTCATCCACGAGTACGAAATGATGCGAACGGACTTCGGCCTCGACAGGAGTCTGTTGTGTCGGGGCGGTCAGCGGCTGTTCGCGTTGGCTGACGGGTCTTCGAAGCAGCCGGAAAGGATCCAGTTCAGGCTGAAGCTGAGCCATCGCGGTGCCCGCAGTTACCAGAAGACCCAACAGGATGGCCGCACGCTTCATCCATCGGAACCGCTGTTCCAGTTTCTGAAGTCTTGCTGCAAGCAATTCCACGGTCATTTTTCACCTCTGCAAGGAATTTCTACCTGATCGTGTGGTTGTCCGTCCAATAGGAAATGGTCTGTGTCCGTTGATTCCTTTGTGCCCCATCTCCGGCAGTTGAATTGCAATACCAGGAGCAAACCGAAAGGGAGGATCGACTTCGTGCGTAAGACTGTACAGGAACAATATATCTACAGTAAGCCGACCATGTGCCTGCATTGCCACTTAGTGGTTGAGATGGTTCACGAGCGCGATGCCGACCCTCAAAAGGGCGCGTGGACTTGCCCCCGGTGCGGTCATATCTATCCCTTCCAACACTGGAAGATCAGGAAACAAGGTCCTCGGAAGGCCGAAGCCGCCTAATTTTGTAGATCGCGGGCGCCTTGCCCGCTAAGAGGCAATAATGTCTAAGTTGTTTCTCGTTAATATCCCCTACAACTGCTCCGACCGTGAGCTACAGGAATGGGTCGAATCTCGGGGTATCCAAACGCGGTCCATTCGGATTGTCCGAGACCTCGTCGCCGGCGTGTCTCCTGCATTCGGTTATGTCGAACTGTACGACGATTCGCAAATACATGAAGCCATCACTCGGCTGAACGGAAAGCGAATGCGCAATCAAACAATCCTCGTCAAAGAGGCTCAAGTCCAAGGCGCTGGCGTGAGCCAAGGCTTGGAGCGCCGGTCTGCGTAACATGCCACGATTTAAAATCGGCGATACCGTTTTCCTCGAAGGTCGGCCAGCCACGATCGTGTGGTTGAGCGAGAACGCAAACGAAATCGAGGCGATGGACGAATACATCGTCCAGTTTGATAACAAACAAACGCAGTTTG
>DATFXZ010000063.1:0-14369 GCA_035315305.1 Terriglobia bacterium
TGACGTAGGCATCGAGAACGGTCTTGACGCTTTTTGCGGCTGATTTAACCGCGCTCGGAACCTTGGCCGCATCAAGCCGTTCGCAGAAGTGACGCAGGTCGACGTTTGCATTGAGATTGTCGTCAAAGCGCTGGGTCTTCAGCCGCGCCATCTGGATGGCGTCTTTCGCGGCCGAGTCATGCATCGCCGCAACAAGACCGGCAGCCAAGGCATCTATCGCGCGGGCAACAGCTTCAATGTGAGTAACTGCCACTGCAGACTGAGTGACTGGGCCTCCATCACTTTTGTAGGAGGCAATATAATCGTCGACGATGTTGGCGGCGAGCTCATTCGGATTCATTTTTGGCTTTTTCGCCAACCTGGCAAGGATACGATCATAAGGCCATCCTTCCAGAGGCTCGGTCAACTCGGAACCCACGATGAACGCCGATTGTTTGCGCAATTGATAGGCGACCTCGATCTGGTTCATAAGACAGGCATCCATCCCCAGGAGGTCGATCTTGCCGCCAAGCTTTGCAACCGCAGCTTTGGCAACTTTCTGCATCTCCACGTTGTCGAGGAAATCCTTTGAATTGTCATCGATGAGGATCGCGCGCGTCGTTTTGTCGGGGTGTCCTGCGGCTGTTGCTGCCTTCTTCACCGTCGTGCGGAAGAAGGCGTGATGAAAAGTATTACTTCGCAGCCGTCGACGGTCTCCCGTACGTTCTCCCTCGAAGATATCTGTGTCATCCCATCCTTGACCGTGATTCCACAGCACAAGCGCATAGCGATCCGCGGGATAGTTGTCTGCTACCCAGGAAACGAAGTCGATCAGCGATTGAGGATCGCCAGTATTCTGATTGCCGAGTTTTTGCTTTGCATCTTTCGATAGGCTTGCCTCTTGACCTTTGGTGAGTTGATAACGCGTTGTTTTGCTTCCTGCGCTCAAGCTGTCGACTTGGGCCACAATGTTCATGTCGGCTGTGGAGCCGACTCGTTTCATTTCTTTGAGGTCAAGGTAGGCGTTGGGATCCAGATTGTTGTCGCCGGCCATATAAACTGCAACGGTCCAGGCTTTCTTGGTCTTCTGCTGTGTTTTCATAGTCGCTCCTTTGGTGAACGTTGTGACCGTGTAAATGAATTATTCCCCTCCTCGTGAGGAGGGGTATCCGCCTAATCCTGCCTAATCCCGTCTAATCCCCGCCTCATCTCATCAGTTGGTCGATTCATGCTTCAGGACGAAATCGAAATTGCCGTATAGGATGTAATCCGCCCAATCCCGATCGCCGGTGGAGAGTACCGCTTTCCGGCCGCTTAGTACTGCTCCTCCGATAGTTTTGCCTGCGAGAACCTCTTTATAGAACGTTGCACCAAACAATCCGGCCGCGTTGTCTCCCACTGGCCAGTACGTGCTCAAGTAGTTTGCAACTCCGCCTCTCATGAGCGCTTCGGCCACACCTGCCGATTCTCTCAACTGGCGAATTGGAGATCGAGCGGCCGTAGCTTGACGGCCTCGGATGCGGCCTGCCTCGCACGCGTTAAAGAAAATGATGAAAGGAAGATTGCGGAGTCCGACAAGATCTGCGCCGCTTAATACCTGCCGACCAGCGCAAATCAGCCCGGAACGGCGCGGCTCCGAAGGATCGAAGAACGCATGGCCGGCATAATGGATGCAGTCATACTTTCCCGTCCTCAGAGCGGAGAGGATTGCGGCTTTGGAAGCTTGCTGCTGACGCAATTGTGTAATCTCCATGCCGTTGGTTGTTCCCGCCATGTGCACAATTCGATCTGCTTCGTCTTCGGCGCCGCTGAGATCACCCAATGGATTAATGATCAGCAACAACTTCAGCGTGGGCTCCACGCGGCGTTCTTCCAACCAGTTCGCCAGAGGCAGGTGATCGGCGAGGTACCGGCGGCTGATGCCGCCCTCCACAGCCGCGGTCCACGTCCCGATGGTCAGAGTCTCCCAGGGAATCCTCGCAGCCGAGTCATCGTGGACAATGACGAGGTGCCGATCCTTCAGCGATGCGAGGACGGTACACACCTCCGGCGGCAGAACAAGCTCTGAAAACTTTCGCCCGAATGACTGCACGTCCTTCGATGTCGTTGCACCCGCCACCGCTTTGTCGAATCTGTTCAGCACCCTTGTGAGCTCTTGCTGGTCAATTTCTCTCGAGGCGCTGACGACGGCGGCTTTCATTCCCGATCCCAGAATGGATACGCGGTACTGCAGGTGGCTGTCGGTCTGGCTTTCCTGGCCCACGATCGCATAAATGGGCTCCTGGGCCTGCCGGAGAACACGAGGCGCGGGCATCGCAGAAGGCGGTATCTCGACCTCATCGAGGACCAACTCCATATCAGCAAAGAGAGTCGTTCCCGCCAGGCTATAGAGTTCGTTTTTCATTTCAGTAAAACGGCCTATATCGCTTTCGCAAAGCGTAATGCTGCGGAACCGGTGCCTGGGATCGGCATCGTCGAGGCCCCTCGCGAAGCCCGTCAGGAGATTTTTCAACACCGTGGATGTGCTTTGCCCTGATCCAGCTCCGATCAGGACCGTTGCAAATTCATCGACGCGGCTGCGTGCCAGCACGCGGATGATATTCTCGGCGACGAGTTGTTGAACGTCTGCATTGAAGCGATCAAACGGCCCCAGACCGGCAAACAGAATGATGTCCGCAGGAAGCGGGTTGCGTCCGACCGGAACCACAAACACGGAGCCCATTTCGCCGCTAAGCATGCGACGCGCTGTGAAATCGGTAATAGCTCCGTCGAGACACTGGTCGATAGCCTTGGCGGCGCCGCTGGGAGTAACGTTTCGGAAGACCCCGAGAACGTAGGCGGGGGCGTCAACATCAGTAATGCTTCCGCGAGCGAGAGTCAGTTCAAGCCGCCGTTGACGTCGTCTGCCGATTATCAACTGATGGAGCTGTTGGTCCGAACCTGCGAGTTCATTCGCTACCTGGGCAGACGGCAATCCCACGCCAACATTCGCCTGCTCCGCTCGGGCCGGCGCTGCCACGGCATCCAGCAAGTGGCGGTAGTCGGCGGAACCCAACTGGCCTACGCGGGGAGCGCGCTTTGCCATTTCCCGGAGTTCCGGTTCCGATACGATGCGCCTTGCCCGGTTCGTCGGCGGCCGCTGCGTCGGCAAGGCTACCGTGCTGGACTTGGAAAGGATATCGATCACGGCGGTTTCGACGGCACCATTGTTCGGCAGACTTCCATGCCCCTCTTCAACGTAATAAGTCTGATTCTCCGGGATGTTGGTCAACCGCGCAAAATCGAGGGGTACTGTGCCATCTCCATCAGGAGAGATTTCGTATGCGAATTCACTGCCGTTCATTCGCAATCCTGTAACGGTGTCCTGATTCACCCCGGCAATGAGGAAAAACCGTGAATCCGCAGGGGCCAGCTTGTCCAGCACAGGTCTTACTTTTGCAAGCAGATCAGATCGAGGCTGAGGTCCTTTCTGTGGCCATGCGGCTGTCTCATACAGATCGAAGGCGGTGAATTTTTCAGGTGAAGGCAGCATTTCATAGAGGCCTGGAAAGGTGTTGAACACCTGGCCTGATAGCTGTTCGGCAGTGTGGCGGAGATCCAGCGCTGCGATTTTCTGAACGACGTCGTATGTTCCGCGAAAAACCTGCACCGGAGCAAATGAACCATAATTCGGCGTTCCGAGCATAACCAATCGATTAACCTTCCCGGCTGCGCTTGGAAGGGCCGCTCGCGCAACCAATCCTCCCATACTGTGCGCGACCAACATGACTTCAGAGGCATTCTCGTTAACAGCGTGCGCCAAAGCTGTTCCTAGCTCCGACAGGCTCCGCCGCCAATCGTAAGGAAAAAAATCCGCATCAAAACCTCTAATCTTCAAACGGAGCTTGAGTTTTAGATAAGCAAACAGGACGACTCCGACCGCGTGGAATGCTGATGACGCGCTGTCTAGTTTCAATGACGTGAGATGGCCAAGGGCAATTTCGGCAGGGTCAATCCAAAGGACGTCTTCAACAGCGTTCAACAATTTCTTGCCTAGAGTGGATCCCATGATGCCAGGAAGAATCAGAACGCGAGGACCGCCACGAACCGACCGCGTTGCTGCGTCCCGAGAAAGGTCTCGAAGCTCTTCGTAATTTTCCGGACCAAAATAGTCCTCGAGCAAACCGCGGCTCTCTCCGGTCAGCAGTGCGTGCTCCAGCACGTTCGACGGCTGGCCGAATGCACTTTGTTTCAACTCCGGCGGCTTCGTTGAACGGCGTGCTCGTTGTTTTTGTTTTGCATCGGATTTTCCCGCTCTGTTTTTCTTGACTCGCATAAGATCTTCCTCATTCCACTTTCATTGGCGTACATTCATATGAACAACAATTCGCGAGAGTATTGATCATGGATCCCTTGACACAATTTAAAGAAGCTCAGAGGCAAGGCTGGGCCCACTTCGTACCAGTCGAAATTTTTACGACGCCCACGGCCGCCCGGCTGATCAAGCACGCCAAAATCGTCGCCGGCCAGCGTGTGCTCGACGTTGCCTGCGGGACCGGCGTCGTGGCGATTACCGCGGCGCGGGCCGGCGCCAGAGTCAGCGGGCTGGACCTAACGCCTCAATTGCTGGAACGGGCGCGTGAGAACGCTCAGCTCGCCCATGTCGAGATCGATTGGCGTGAAGGTGACGCTGAACGACTCCCGTACGAGGATGCGGCGTTTGATGTAGTTGTGAGCCAGTTCGGGCACATGTTCGCTCCAAGGCCAGACGTTGCTCTGAACGAGATGCTCCGGGTGCTGAAGCCGGGAGGCACGATCGCGTTTTCGACATGGCCTCCTGAGCTGTTCCTAGGCCGGACGTTTGCTCTAGTCGGGCGCTATGCACCGCCTCCGCCTCCGGGCGTTGCGCCGCCACCCCTCTGGGGCGATCCGAACGTGGTTCGCGAGCGTTTAGGGAAGGCGGTCAGCGATATTGCGTTCGATCGCGATTGCATGCTAGTACCCGCTTTAAGCGCGGCGCACTATCGCACCTTTGTTGAACGGTCGGCTGGGCCGATGGTTCGGGTGATTGAAACTTTGGGGGCTTCGGATCCGGCACGCCTATCGGAGCTCCGGCGCGAGTTCGAAAAAATCGTCGGAGACTATTTTCGCGACAACCTCGTCCGTCAAGATTACTTGCTCACGCGTGCGATAAAGGTCTGAGGGGGGCACTCCCCCCTCATTTTTCAGATCAGGCTGCGGGACGAGCGGCGATGTTGTGGCTGGTGGAATTTGCGACTTCGCATGTCTGCACACGAGGTGTTCCATCGACTACTTTCGCCAGTTCTCTCATCACCTCGGGATAAGCGCTGCTGTTATAGGCTTCCGCCTGTTCCTTCTGATCCCACACGCTGATTCCTACGGCTTCGGTTCCACCGGGCATCAGGAAGGTCATTTCATCACGAAATCCCTTCTGCTTCCGGAGTATTGGGAGGATTTTCTTCTCCATCGTTTGAGTGAATTCAGCCCCGGTGTTCGGCTTCAGACGCATCGTAACGATTCGAGCAAACACGTTAACCTCCTTTATGGAAACTGTGTTCAAAAATTATCTGACTTTTCCACATGCGTCTCAAGATGGGGTTTTACGGACGCCCTTTTAGGAACTCAACCCGCGGAGTATCGCCTGGACGACAATTACGCAAGGTACCGTTGGCCAGAAGCGTACACGAATTGAACCAAGCGCTCGGGGCTTAATTGTTACTTGCCCCTTGACCTTCGTATATGGTCATCGAAGCAGGGCCGTAGTAGATGGAGTTGAACAGGAGCTTATATGTGGCGCGCACTTGAGCACGGAACTGTGGCCGGATGGATAGTAAAATGACACGCCCGCGACCGACGGGCACATCTGCAATCGCTGTCTTGCCGTGCAATTTCTCTTCTCCAAGAATCCAACCACTCATGAGCGGGTTCGTGAGTGGATAGACTCCGACTGCTTTCGCATTGCCGTTGACTTCAAAAGCGGCGTTCTCTTCGAAGAAAGCCGCTGTCTCGCGAGGCATTCCGTAAGCGATCGGGTTATCTGTATCGAGAACAACTTTAAGCAGTGAACCTGGCACGTAGAAATCCTGCGGCCGAACGCCTTGAAGCGCGTTCTTTACCGGAAGCCCGAATTGCTTTGCTGCGAACTCCGTTGCCGCATCCATCGCTACGAGCGTTCCGCCTTCATCCAGGAATTCACGGAGGTTCTGAACACCGGTTTCACCGATACCTCCGGCGAACTCCGAAGGTACGGTTCCCGAACGATGGCCCTGAATGATCTGTGTCTCAGTCAATTCGCCGGGAAGAATGATGACGTCATACTTCGAGCGCAGGTTACCCGCACGAACGTCCTTATCGAGAATGCTTGCGAACGGGAACTCGTAGTTTTCAAGGATGAATCTGGTCCAACCTTCATCCATCGATGCGACATAGCCCTTGTACATGCCAATCCGCGGAGGGTTCAACTTGTACGCCTGAATGTTGAGGCGATCGCTCGATCCAACAAAATTTACCGCCGAGTCGCGAGCGATGGCTTGGAGCTTGGATTCGACTCCAGGGGTCGCGGGAATGATCATGGTTCCTGCCGGATAAAGCTTCCCTCTTACGGTGATCGGCTTTGCCGCCCAATACACTTCGGCCTTTTCTTTCATCAAGCGATTTAGCGCTTTCATCGACGCATTGCTCTCGTGTTCGAGCAGATATGCCTTCGCAGCGCCGTTCTCGGCTTTTTCAACAGCGCCCGGCACTGGTTTGATCGTATCCACCTTCGCAAGAGCCGCCTCGAATGGTGCGGTCACTGTGATGACCTTCACGCCCATCTGCATCGGTAGAGTATGAGCAGTGACGTCATACGGCCGCTGCGGAGGCCCGCCGGGATACTCTCTCAAATCCGGATAGACCTGTTTCTCCATCAACGTCTTGGCGAATGCGCCGAATGGCTGGGCCATACGGACGACATAGCTTCCCTTTGGATACTGCACACCGTCCGCGGTAAATGGCGCCTGGGCCTGCTCGACGTCTACTTCGCCGAATTGCAGGATGTTCAACATCTCTATTGTGGTGACGGGATCGCGCTGGTCGGGAGGAATCACGAAAGCGTACGGCGCGGCCTTCCACGAAATCGCGCGCTTTTGAACCGTATAGAAGTTGCGCAACCAGTGGTCCCGATACAAGGCCATGTTTTCGAGTGCACCCATAGCGGCGATGAGTTCGTAATCGACGATATCGCGCAAATGCCACTCACCACCGGGCCACACAGCAGGAAACTTCCAACTGACGGATCGCGGATCGTATCCGATGTCGGGACGCAGATCACTCATGCTTTGCTTAATCGGCGAGGCATACCGCACACTCGCAGCTTCGCTCAGGACCCGCACCGCGCCGTGATAATGCTGATACGCGCGCGCCGGGGACCACGCGTCGTATATCGCATTGGTGGTAATTCCGGTCTTCCCCTCGCCGATGAGGCGATTCATCATGGCTTGACCAATAAATGAAGCGCCCTGAATCAGAATGGGATCGATGTTCGGCTCGTAAGGATCCATGAACGGTGGCACAAACAAACGCGCACCGGTGTTCCCGCGCTGATGGACATCATAAAGAACCTGGGGATGCCACTTCCTGTATACGCCATCGATCGTGTTCCGCGTCTCCACTTGCGTGAACATGTACCAGTCGCGATTGTTATCGTGGCCCGCGTAGTGATGGTAGAGCTCCGGGACCGGCGCACCTTCAAATGGCGTTTTCAGATTTTTCTTGTACCAGTTCACCACGATATCGAGCCCATCAGGATTCAGCGAAGGGACGAGGATGAAGATCACGTTATCCAGAATGTTCTTCACTTCGGAGGTATTCTTCGTCGCCATGTTGTATGCCAGTTCCATTGACATCTGAGCGGCGGCGACTTCAGTAGCATGAATCGAGCATGTGATCGCAATGACGGATTTTCCTTCACCAATCAGCCGTTCGGCATCCTCCGGCGAGAGTCCCCGCGGATCAGCCAGCCGCCGCGTGATCTCCTCATAGCGACCAAGCTTCGCTAGATTTTCGGGTGATGTGATCGTGACTCGTAAAAAGGGTTTCTTCAGCGTACTCTGGCCAATGACATCGACGCGCATGCGATTCGAACTCTTTCCGAGTTCGGAAAAATAGCCTGTGATCTGCTGCCAATCGGCAAGTTTGTAGTCTTCTCCAACGCGGAACCCCAGATAGTCCTGCGGCGATTTGATTTGTGCCGGCAGCACCGCGCTCGATAGAAGAATTGCCAGAAATGAAGGCAAAATGTGCTTGGACTTCATAAAAACTCCTGCCGTGCAAATCCCCTCCTCGTGAGGAGGGTGGCTGCGGCATCAAGAAAATTTCGGCGAAGCCCACCTTAGCGCCGCAGACGGGGTGGTCGCTCACAAGTCAGCTGGTGTGAGCGACGACTTTATTCTTGATGGCTGCGCCCTATCGGACTTGCGCTGGCTCCGCCCGCCGGCCGCTGTCGCGGCCACCCCTCCTCACGAGGAGGGGATTACACCAGACCCCAAAACCTATCGCGATTCGACAGCGTCACCGCTGCCGATACAACACTTTTCCCGGCCGGGCCGATGTCATGGCTTGCCGCTCGAAGACAACCTGACCGTTGACAATCACGTCTGCGAACCCTTCCGCATATTGATGCGGCTTCTCGAACGTCGCCGCGTCACGGACTCGTGTTGGATCAAAGACTACTATGTCCGCTCTCATCCCCGGCCTTAACAAACCGCGATCGAGCAGCCCAAGACGCTGCGCCGGAAAGGACGTCATTTTCCGTATCGCCTCCTCGAGCGTGAGCGTCTTCTTCTCGCGCACATACACGGCGAGGACGCGAGCGAACGTGCCATAACTACGGGGGTGCGGCGCGGCCCGCCCGAAAACCGGGATCTCGCCGTCGGAGCCAATCATCGTCGCTGGATGCCGGAGAATACGCTCGAGGTCTTGTTCGTCGATGGCGTGGAATATTGCCGAACAGCCTCCCTGTTCCGCGATCCAGATTGCAGTCTCAGCCGCGTTCTCGACTGTGGGTTCCAGACCCCGTCGCTGGCGAGTGACCTCAGCTAGATTCTTGCCGGCGAGTTCTGTGTCCCAGTCACAGCGTGCAATAACGACATTCTTCGGATCACCACCACCCCGCTCGAACTGTAAGGCGCGGACGCTTTCCGTTTTGATTTTGGCGCGAGTTGGCGGATCGCTCAGGCGTTTGCGCAGGTCATCGCGAGTGCCCTCGAGTGCCCATGCAGGCAGCAACGCTGACTGGATGCTCGTGCTCGACGCCGTGTAAGGATATTGATCAATCGTGGCATCTACTCCGCGGGCACGCGCCTCGTCAATCAGCCGCAGAGTCGCTGTACTCTGGCCCCAGTTGCTCGATCCGATGATCTTATGGTGAGTTACTTGAGTCGGAAGACCACCCTGTTCGCCGATTCTAATGGTCTCCTTCACGCTCGCGGTGACGCCGCCCGCCTCATCGCGCATGTGAGAGATGTAAATCCCGCCAAATTGCGCGGCGACCTTCGCAAGCTCGATGACCTCTTCCGTAGGCGTGAAAGTTCCTGGAACGTAGAACAACCCGGAGCTCAGCCCGAAAGCACCGTCTTTCATACCCTGTTCGACGAGTGCCTTCATCTTGCCGAGTTCCTCGTTGGTCGGGCGCCGGTTTACATTTCCTATGACAGCCGCGCGCACCGAGCCTTGACCGATAAAGGAGCCGATATTGATCGACTTTGGCAGCGCCTCCAGCTTTGCAAAAAATGGAGCAAGCGGCACCGGCGAATCGCCATCCGGCCCTTCGATGAGGGTCGTCACACCCTGACGGATGTAATTGTCCGCTGTCGGTACTTCGAAAATTCCCCGCCGTGCATGGCTGTGAATATCAATGAAGCCAGGCGCAATCACCTGGCCTCCGACATCTATGACGCGGGTGGCGGGCTCAGGAATGGACGGAGCAATTCGGACTATGGTGTCTCCACGGACACCGACATCAGCGGCATACCAGACGCTGCCCGTGCCATCCACGATGCGGCCGTTTCGAAGCACCAAGTCATAAGGCGCGTTCTGGGCCGCGAACAATGATGTAAGAGCGAGCGCGGCGAAGGCAAACAGTGTTGGGTTTACGCGCCTGATTTGACCTCCGTCTTCTGCCCCGAGAAGATCTCCTTGAACGCCTTCATGAACCGATCCATCTCGTCCTCAGTGCCGACCGAAACGCGAAGCCACTCGTTCATTGGAGGGAATTTCCGCCCGACGAGAATACCCCGTTTCTGAAATTCGTCTCCAACTTGCGTAACGTCCTTTTTCACATTGACCATGAAGAAATTTGTTTGAGACGGGATCACCTGATAACCCATGGTCTTCAGTTCATTCGTCGTCTTGTCCCGCAACTGTTTGTTGAGTTGCTTCATCTTCGCTTGATAGGCCATGTCCTTCAATGCGGCAACACCGCCATACTTCACGACTGCGTTCGTGTTGTAGCTCACAACCAGCGGCCTCAGCATCCCTATGAGTTCTTCCGGCGCTACCGCATAGCCCAGTCGCATGCCGGCCAAAGCAGCAATCTTTGAAAATGTACGAGCGACGATCACCTTCCGACCCTCGGTCACATACTTAGTGGAAGGCTCGTAATTGGGATCGTCAACGAAGTGATGATAGGCCTCATCAATGAAAACCGGAATGTCCTGGGGGATGCTGTCCAAAAGCAACTTGATGTCCTGTTTCGAAACGATACGACCAGTCGGATTGTTCGGATTACAGATGTAGACGAAACCGACATCGCGGGCGTTCAATTTGGCCGCCCGGATTATGGCCTTCATATCGACGTCATACGTGTTCGTCAGTGGAAGCGTTATGGCTTTCGCCCTACTGTTCGTTGCGTAACGGTAGACCGTTTCATATGTCGGGTCTACACCGATAACAACTTTGTGGTCGAGAAGGAAAGCATCATCGACGATTTTCAAGATCTCGCTTGATCCGCAGCCCAACAGAACGTTTTCCGGTTTGACGCCATGATGTTCCGCAATCGCGTCAACGATTCCACCGTCCGGATAGGCATATCGGTTTGCATATCGCCACGCATCGTTCATGGCTTTCATCACAGCTTCCGATGGACCATAAGGATTTTCGTTGTTGGCTAGTTTTGCGAACTTGTCATAGTCGATCTTTTTGTCCAGCGTGGATTTGGCTGCCGCTGCAGTTTGCCGGGAGCGCGACTGCGCTGAAAGTTCCAATGGCGCAAGTCCGGCGTAGCCTAACAAGGCAGCTATCCTTCCTATGAATTTTCGGCGCGCAATGTCGGTCTTGGTCATCTCTCGACTCCTTAACGAACGGTCTAATGCACAACTTGTGTTCGGTGTGTGTTGATTCTGGACGTGGAATCTAATAATTCGGAATCTACTCCGGTAAGCCCTATTGGTTCAATTTATATTTATGCCGGTAGGGAGGGCTGAGTATTCCCCTCCTCACGAGGAGGGGAGTCCCTTGCCCCCAGTACTGAAACATTTACAACCTGTAAATAATTGACAGCGTCAGTGGGCGCATCTACGATCGAGGGAATTAAATTTCGCACCACACCGAGTTTTCCAGGAGGTTCGATATGAGGACCATTTGGAGTGTCGTCCTGCCGATATCGGTTGTACTGATCGCGGGAATCGCGAGTCCGGTATCCGCTGCCCAATCGACTGCCCAACCGGTCACGTTCACGAAAGACGTCGCGCCTATTCTGCAGAATAAGTGCCAAGTCTGCCATCGTCCCGGAACCTTTGCGCCGATGTCGTTGCTCACCTATGAGGAAGCACGCCCCTGGGCCAAAGCGATCAAGGAGAAGGTTCTCGCTCGCGAGATGCCGCCCTGGCACATCGATAAGAACGTCGGTATTCGTCGTTTCCAGAACGATCGATCGCTCTCCGAGGAAGAGATCGCCACTCTCGTAAAGTGGGTCGATGCCGGTGCGCAAAAAGGAAATCCCGTCGACATGCCGCCGCCCCGCCAATTCGAGGACCAGGATAAGTGGCACATCACGCCTGATCTCATCGTGCAACTACCCAAAGATATCGTCGTCCCGGAGAAGGCGGCCGACCGCTGGATTGATATCGACGTCGATGCAGGTCTCACTGAAGACCGATACATTCAGGCGATCGAAACCAAGCCGATGAAGGGCTTCAAAGTCGTTCACCACGTCGTGACATCGATGAAACACGACGATGATCCTCCTCCGGATACTCGAGTCACCGCCCAGGGAACTTTCCTAAATGAATACGCGCTCGGCAAAAACGCCGACGTGTTTCCACCGGACGCGGGACGCTTGATGAAGGCTGGAACAAAAATCAGCTTCAATCTCCATCTCCACGCCATCGGTCAGGAGACTGCAACGAATGTCGCTCTCGGTCTTAAGTTCTATCCGAAGGGATACGTTCCGAAATACGTCGAACTCACCGAACACGCGGGAGACGCACCTGATCTGGACATTCCCGCAAATACCAACGATGTTCGATCCGAGGGTTACACGACGCTGACGAAACCGGCTCGCGTACTGTCATTCCAACCGCACATGCACAATCGCGGAAAGGCACAGTGCATGGAAGCCATTTATCCAGGAGGACGCAGAATCGAAACGCTGAGCTGCGTGAGTAATTACCAATTCGCGTGGCACCTTGTATACCTCTACGCTGAAGACGAGCAGCCTTTGCTGCCGGCAGGCACGATGCTGCATGTGATTTCGTGGCACAACAACAGCGCCGGTAACAAATTCAATCCCGATCCGGACAACCTGGTTACGTTTGGTCAACGCACGATCGACGACATGGCGTTCGCTTGGATCAGCTACTACTATTTGTCCGACGAAGAATACAAGCAGCAGGTCGAAGAACGAAAAGCGAAGCAGCAGAAGCTGGCAGGAAACTAGGGAAACTAGGGGTCAGACCCCTCGGGGTCTGACCCAGGTAGGTATGAGATCAACTTTCAAAATTTGTTTGGCTCTTCTGTTCCTCACGGCCACGGCCGGCGGCGTGCGAGCGCAGATCAAATATGCGCGAGGACAGAACGTGGCTCCGGCCTTTGAAGGATGGGAAAAGAATCCAGATGGAACATACAACTTCGTGTTCGGTTACCTGAACAGGAATTACGAAGAGGAGATCGATATTCCGATAGGCCCGGATAACAACATCGAACCAGGCGGTGATCGAGGCCAGCCGACACACTTTTATCCAAGACGGCAGCGATTCGTATTCAGAGTGACAGTGCCAAAAGACTGGGATAAACAACAGAAACTCGTGTGGACGCTGACTTCACACGGGCGAACCGATCAGGCGAAAGCATGGCTCCAACCGGAATGGGAGTTGAATGACGAAGTCATCTCCGAGAACAACGGAGGCGGTGTCCTCGAGACAAGTAACGAACCTCCGTCGATCACGGGCAGTCCGGCGCAAACGATCACGCTGCCGGAAACCGTGACGTTGACGGTCACAGCCCAGGACGATGGAATTCCGAAGCCTCGCCCCCGCAAGACGACTCCTTCTACATCCGCTGATCCCAACGTGAATGCCGAACCGCCTCGTCGTGATCGTGGCGTCCAGATCAAATGGATCGTGTATCGAGGTCCCGGTCAGGTTAAATTTGATCCGGATACCAGCCCATACATCTACGGCAAACCAGCCACGCTTTCATCGAAGGTGAGTTTCGGCGCGCCCGGTACATATGTACTTCAGGCAATCGCCAGCGATGGACAGCTCTCTTCGACCCACAATGTAACGGTCACCGTAAATCCCGCGAAACACTAAACGACGTTTCTTGACACCATCCGAAAACGGGCGTAGGGTGCGCTTATCTTTTCCAGACATCGATACGAACTGAGCGGAAATTCTTCTCCTGACATTCGTGTTATCGCCACGGCGCAAGCGATAACCACCATGACTATTCGCGACCTCTGAAGTGAGGCCGTATTCGAAATATTACGTTTCGTTTGGACGACTGTATTTCGGAAGGAGGGGATTATGGTGAGAGGAAGATGTGTGCACGAGCTGGTGCGACTGGGTACGGCGATTATTGGATTGATCGCGTTGGGAAATTGTTTGGTTTTTGCTCAAGGATCTACAGCAGCCATCTCCGGTGTAACACGCGACACGACGGGAGCATTGGTGCCGGGCGTAACTGTTGCTGTCAAGCATCTCGAAAGCGGGCTGACGCGCACGACGGTGACCAACGAAAACGGCGGTTACAGTGTTCAATTCCTACCGGTTGGCCCATACGAACTCACGACAGACATGCCGGGCTTCAAGCAGCAAGTACGGCGTGGGATCGATTTGTCCGTCGCGCAGGAAGCAGTGGTCAATCTAACGCTGGAAGTCGGGAACCTCACAGAGCACGTAACAGTGACGGAG
>DATFXZ010000064.1:0-7592 GCA_035315305.1 Terriglobia bacterium
GACGCGTTCCAGTTTCCGAATTTCGACGAATCACTTCGCGATGCTTTCAAGCAAGAGGTCGCCTTGTTTGTCGAGAGTATCGTGCGTGAAGACCGCAGCGTCGTAGACCTGCTGTCGGCAGACTACACATTTCTGAATGAACGCCTCGCATTGCACTATGGAATCCCGAATGTCCGTGGCGACCGTTTCCGTCGAGTCACACTTGAAGATTCCAATCGCTGGGGTTTGCTCGGGAAAGGCGGCGTCTTAATGGTGACGTCGTATCCAAATCGCACGGCGCCGGTTCTACGCGGTGCGTGGATTTTGGAAAACATCTCGGGCACACCTCCATCTCCACCGCCGCCCGATGTCGAAGGCTTTAAGGAAAACAAAGAGGGCGAGAAGGCGAAGACGGTCCGCGAGATCATGGAACAGCATCGCGCTAAACCGTCGTGCAATGCATGCCATGGAGTAATGGATCCGCTCGGATTTGCGCTCGAAAACTTTGACGCTATTGGGGCGTGGCGCGCAAAGGATGCGGATGCGGGAACGTCGATCGATGCGTCAGGCAAACTTGTCGATGGAACGGCAGTGAGCGGGCCGAACGATCTGCGCCTGGCTCTATTGAAACGTCCGGACCAATTTGCGCAAACCGTCACCGAGAAATTGATGACGTATGCCCTGGGTCGCAGCATCGAGTACTACGACATGCCGACAGTTCGAAAAATCGTCCGCGATGCCGCTCAAGACAATTACCGGTTTTCATCCATCGTTATTGGCATCGCGAAGAGTGCACCGTTTCAAATGAGAAGGATCGAGAAGGTATCGAGTAATTAGCCGCGTAGCGGCGAGTCAGGAGATGGAATTATGTTCATCACTAAGAAATACATTTCGCGCCGCATGTTCCTTCGCGGCGCCGGTGTTGCCGTTGGTCTGCCGCTGCTTGATGCGATGATTCCGGCTGGAACGGCACTGGCTCAGACTGCGGCGAAACCGACTCCTCATATGGGCTTCATCTATTTTCCACACGGCGCCATCATGGACAGATGGATGCCCGCAAAGGAAGGCACGGATTTTGAGCTCACGCCGATTCTCAAGCCGCTCGAACCCTTCAAGAAACAGTTGACGGTTGTCAGCGGCCTCGCCAATAAGCAAGCCTTCGGCCCCGTGCACGCGCTTTCCCCGGGCACATGGCTCAGCTGCGTCCGGCCGCGTGAAAGTCAAGATCCGTACGGCGGCATCACGGTGGATCAAATTGCCGCGAAGCAGATTGGTCAGGACACACCACTGCCTTCTATCGAAGTTGCCGTGGAAGGCGGCGGCTCCGGTGGCGCATGCGATCGCAATTTCGGTTGCAGCTATGCCGGCACAATCTCGTTCCGAACGCCGTCCACACCGCTGCCAATGGAATACAACCCGCGGAAACTTTTTGAGCGGCTCTTCGGACAAGGCGACACAGCACGAGAACGAAAAATCATCGCGAAACAGTACGCCAGCATTCTCGACCTCATCGCGGAAGAAGCGGACGACCTCAAGCGTAAGCTCGATCCACAAGACCGCGCGATGCTCGGCGACTATCTCGAGAGCGTTCGCGAAATCGAGCGCCGTGTTCAGAAGATGGAAGAGCACGATCTTTCGAAGCTCGATTTACCCAATGTTCCTGCAGGTACGCCTGCTCTTGATGAACGGCTGAATCTCATGTTCGATATGGTTGTACTCGCCTACCAGGCAAACCTGACACGAATCTTCAGCTTCATGATGGCGGCCGAAGTCAGCAATATGACGTATAACCACATCGGCGTCTCGGATGCATTCCATCCTGTATCGCATCATCAAAACGACCCGAAACGGATGGACACCTGCGCGAAAATCCAAACGTATAACACCAGCGTATTTGCGAAATTCCTGACGAAGCTTCAGAAGACTGCCGACGGCGACGGCACGTTACTCGATCATTCGATCATGCTGTTCGGAAGCAACATGAGCAACAGCAACGCGCACAACCACGATCCGTTACCGACAGCCGTCGTTGCCGGGTGGAAGACGATCAAAGGCGGACAGCACCTGAAGTATCCCGAGCACACGACGCTCGCGAATCTGCTGGTGACGCTGCTCGATCGCTCCGGAATTTCAGCCGACTCGTTGGGCGACAGCACCGGTAAGCTTTCGGAGGTCTAGACCATGCTGAGTATTGCCTTCACCATGCTGCTCGCCGCCGTCGGACTTGTCGATGCCGTGAAGTCCGGCGACCGCACGGCCGCGCTGGCCCTGCTTCAGCAGAAGATCAATGTGAATGCGCCGGAAGCCGATGGTACGACCGCCCTTCACTGGGCCGTGCAACGGGACGATCTCGATCTCGTCGAACGACTGATCAAGGCCGGCGCGAACGTCAATGCGAAGAATGACTATGGTTCGACACCGATGTCGGAAGCCGCACTTAATGGGAACGTCGCGATCATCGACAGACTGTTGAAAGCCGGCGCCGATGTCGAATCTCCGAATGCCGACGGTCAGACCGCCTTGATGATCGTGGCCCGAACAAGCAATGTGGACGCCGCCAAACTCCTACTCAGCCGCGGCGCTAACGTCAATGCTGTCGAAAAATTTCACGAGCAAACCGCACTGATGTGGGCTGCTGCGCAAACCCAGCCTGCCATGGTCAAAGTACTTGTCGATGCCGGAGCGGACGTGAACGCCCGTTCGAGAGTCAACAATTGGGAAAGACAGGTTACCGCGGAAGCCCGCGCGATCGCGCGTCCGTCGGGTGGCCTTACGCCGTTGCTCTACGCGGCTCGTCAAGGATGCGCCGAATGCGTGAAGATTCTAGCGGAAGCCGGCGCCGATCTTGACCTTGGCGATCCCGACAATGTCAGCCCGCTGCTGATGGCGTCGCTGAACGGACGCTGGGACACCGCGAAATATCTCATCAACAAAGGCGCGAACGTGAACAAGTGGGACTGGTGGGGACAAAGCCCGCTCTATGCGGCCGTTGACCTGAACACAATCCCGCACGGTGGCCGCCCGGATCGGCCCTCATTGGACGAGACCACCAGCTTCGATATCATCAAGCTGCTTCTGGACAAAGGCGCGAACCCGAATCTGCAATTGAAACTCTTACCGCCATTTCGATCACTCGGCGCCGATCGCGGCGTGGACCAAATGTTGACGATCGGCACGACGCCTCTGCTCCGCGCCGCAAAAGCGATGGATGCGCCGGTAATCGAGTTGTTGCTCAAGCACGGAGCGAATCTCAATCTTCCGAACATAAGAGGTATGGTTCCTATCGTCGCGGCAGCGGGAGTGGGATCAGTTGATGCGGACACTCGCGGTTGGTTCACAACTGAAGACGTGCAACAACGGGCGATCGCTTCACTCGAACTCCTGTTGAAAGCGGGAGGCGATGTGAATACCGCGGATCCGCAGCGCGGTTCGACGTTGCTTCATGGCGCCGCCTTCTGGGGTTGGAACGATGTCGTGAAGTACCTTGTCCAGAAAGGCGCGAAACTCGATGCCAAAGACAACCGCGGCTTCACGCCCATCGATTCAGCATTAGGCAAGGCCGGCGGCAACAGCCGGGGAGGCCAACGCATCGATGTCCACCAGGACACCGCAGATCTGCTGAAGCAATTAATAGCGGAGAAACGATAGCCGCGGATTCCGCGGCTCAAAATTCCCTAGTGCGGTACGGATGCGACGTGTTCTCTTAGCAAGTCGCGCCCGAAATCCCCATTAAAATCACGCCACACGGAATGCACGTGATTCCCATCGTTCTGGCTATTGTCGTGTTCGATGAGGAACGTTGGACCCTGAATGCGATAGTAGTGCTTCTTTCCGCGCTCGGTTTCACCGGCCCACGCAAATGCAATCTTATCGACACCGGCTTTTTGTAATTTTGCTGTCCGGTCCGCCGCAATATCGTCCGCCATTTTCGAGATATAAATGTTGACCACCTTCATCAACATCTCACGCTGCGGCGGTGTCATCTCGGCAGCGGGAATACCGGCCGGCGATAGCGGACTAATATCGAGTTTGTTCGTGGTGACAATCTCGTTCAATGCCACGTTCTGAATGATCGCCTTCGCGCGTTGTGAATCATTGAGAGCCATCACCAAGTCGCGTGCCGCGTCCTCTTGATCGCCGAGAATACGCAATCCTTTTTTGGGTCCCTCGCGGACTTCAGCGGGATTCGATCCAAAGAATGTGGGCGAACTAGCAATAAGATTGCCGTTCACCACGGTGAAATGCAGAGACACGTGATGACCCTCCACGCGCCAGCCCCAGGTATTCTTCGTCGAGGGTGTACCGAACACCGAGACGTAATACTTCAGCGGATCGCGGACCATCGACTCGGCGCCTCGTCCCGACTCCCTGGCACGCCGCTCGAGATCACCAAGCGCGCTTTCGAGATCCATGATCGCGGTCGCCGTCAAGTAACCGCGCTGGCTCAGAGCGCTTTTCAGCAAATCGTGAACGAGTTTGCGCTGGTTCTCATTCATGTCTTTCAGTAAAAGACCATTGCGAGGAAAGGCTTCCGAAGGAATGAAATTCCAGTGAAGCCGTTCGTTGGATTCAAACGGAAAAGTCGCCTTCTGCCGTTGTTCCGGAGAAAGACTATTCACGAAAGCGTTCGCGGCTGACGCCATCGTGCTGGATGACCGCTGCGCAGAAATTAGCGTGCCTGCGACCAGTGCCACAACACATCCGACGACGAGTAGAAATCGATAAGATCGAAATTTCGTCATGTGCATCCTCCAAGATTAAAAAATTGTAATACGATGTGCAGACTATGAGTCGCTACAATTCCGCGTTCGTTTTCGGCCTTTGTGTCGTTGCAGTGTTGGCTGCATTTACCGCACTTGCTCAGGCGCCGGCAAACGGCCGAGTGCCGACGTTCCAGCCGGATCCTTCATGGCCTTCGATTCCGAACAACTGGGTGTTCGGTGAAGTCTCCTCGGTCGCCGTCGATTCTCGAGATCACATCTGGATCTTGCAGCGGCCTGCAACCATTCCTGAAGCACAGCGCGCCAAGGCCGCGCCACCGGTTTTGGAGTTCGATGCCAGCGGTAAGTTCATTCAAAGCTGGGGCGGCCCGGGCACGGGTTACGATTGGCCGGAACGTGAGCATGGGATCTATGTCGATCCGAAGAACAACGTCTGGATCGGAGGCAACAATGGATACGGAACACCTTTGCCGCCCGGCGATTCGGACGACATGCTTCTAAAGTTCACGAGCACTGGAAAATTCCTGCTGCAGGTGGGCCATCGGAATCAAAGCAACGGCAATTCAGATACAAAGAATCTGCATCAGCCTGCCGACGCGTTCTTACACGGCGGTGAACTCTTTGTAGCGGATGGATACGGCAATCAGCGAGTGATCGTGCTGGATTCGGATACGGGAACGTTCAAACGGATGTGGGGCGCCTTCGGCAAAACGGCTGCCGCGGAAAATACTCCGGAGCAATTCGGGTTGGTCCACAGCATCAAAGTTTCAAACGACGGACTGGTGTATGTCGCAGATCGCAGCAATCAGCGGATTCAGGTTTTCACAGCGGGTGGAAAATTCATTACGGAAGTGAAGATCGGTTCACGCGGCCAGACTGCGGCCGGACTCGCTTTTTCGCCTGACCCTCAACAGCAGTTCTTGTATGTGGCGAATCTCGGCGATTCTCAAATCGTGATTCTGAATCGGAAGACGCTTGAAACAGCCGGTACATTTGGGAGTGCCGGCCCAGGGCCTGGACAATTCCAAACGCTGCATCATCTGGCCGTCGATTCGAAGGGGAACATCTACACCGCCGAAATCGGTCGGGGCCGTCGGGCGCAGAAGCTCGTGAAACAGTAGACTAAAGATGGTGTGTGAGCAACTCCCTCGCTCACACGCCATCTCGAATTGGAGAACACCTACTTGCTAATGAATTCGTAAGCTGTTTCGCGCCCGGGATAATACCAACTCTTCAGAGCCTGTATACCCTCAGGCATTTCTTGAAATGTGAACACGGGCTTGTCGGGCGGATTATTCACAAAATCCAGATTCGTTAGAACCGTGGCATACACCTTTGTCTCTGATTCATTCAGAATCTGAACGACTGGAGCTGTCGTGTTTAGTCTCTTGATGACGTAGCTGCCCGTCGGCAACACCACATGACCGGGAATCAAGATCGGCTGGTTTATGCTGAATGTAGTTTTCAGATCCCAATCATCCGCCATCGCCTTTGACTGAAAACCAAACACGGCAGCGATTAGAGTGAATGCAGGAATCAAATAAGAGAATGTGCGTTTCATTTAGCCTTACCTCCTTTAATGCTCACCTCTGTTTCGACCTGCCCCGCAAGTCAACGGTTAATCGCGTTTAACAAGCTTTTACGGAAGGTGTGGTACTTTGAAAAACGGCGCTGTTTTCGGAGAATCGATGAGTACGTCGAACAGGGCAATTCAGGACCTCTACCCGGACGACCTCGCCCATTGTTTCGGATGCGGCCACAATAATCCCAACGGGCATCAATTGAAGAGCTTCTCCGAGGGGAATGAAGTCGTAGCTCACTTCACCCCAGGAGTGCATCACATCTCGATTCCCGGATTCGTCTACGGCGGTCTGCTTGCGTCTATCGCCGATTGCCACGCCATGGCAACAGCGGCAGCTGCGACGGAACTCGCCGCAGGCCGTCGTCCCGGCGATGGGCCTGCCCCGCGATTCGTTACAGCCGCGCTGCGAGTGGACTATCTGAAGCCAACCCCGCTTGGAGTAGAACTAGAAATCCGGGGTCACGTCACTGAAAGAAGCGAAAAGAAAGCGATCGTCGCGGTTACGATTGCGGCTGCCGGAACCGTAACTGTTCGCGCCGAAGTCGTCGCTGTCCGGATCCCGAAGAGTATGGAGTGATCCAAAAGGGATAAACTCACTCGTGGATCGATAGAACCGTATTCGACGCGATACCAACTTCGGCGTAAATGTAATCGCCTGTTCTGAGCTCGTCCAGAAGATCGCGGGTGATGTTGTACACCCTATGGTCGATGATCACTTCGTATGTGCCCGGGACCCTCGGACTGGTGATCAGACCGTCGACCTTACCCACGATGAGATCGGGCCTCAACACGTAGTCACCGATTGTATTTCGTCCGCAATAAACCCCGAGAATCATCGTGGCGATGGCTCCAAGTGTGAGCACGAGCTGGTTTTTCATGCTTGCCAGTCGAGGGCCGGACATGAGCTGGACCAGGAAGAGGATGCCGACACCGAAGCCCCATAATGAAAGCACCGCCTGCTGGTACATCCGCAGGCCGACGGAAGAAGCGCCGAGATAAACGACGAACGGTTGAGGGACAAAGAACAACACCGCGGCTAGCGATAGCAGACTTCTTCGCAGGCTTCCGGTCCCGACCATTTGCTGCACAATGCCAAAAGCGAGGCCGAGAACGATGGAAGGCAGAAATGTTATCTCGAAAAAATGGGCGATTTCGAACACGATACGCGGACAGCATTATCTACGCATAACCCGTCCACAGCCTAGCGATTTCGGGCGAACGTTGAGTCCGGTCTATCTCATTACTGAACAAGACGTTCCGCCGCCGGCCGGGACATAGCAATGCAACGCGTAATCCATGACCATACGGTC
>DATFXZ010000065.1:0-4265 GCA_035315305.1 Terriglobia bacterium
CTGTCCCCGGAAAATTAACGTAATTTTGTGAAATTATCCGAAATTCCTACCGCGGCAAATTGACGTTCATAGTTTCTTAATGTAGGTGGAGGAGACTTTGTCGGCCCAGGTGAGATGTTCGGGATCGATCAGCATCCAAATAAAGCCCAGCAGCATCGGGAGAATGGAAATGAGATATCCGAATCCACGCATGCAGGCGCGTCTGGTATCGAGCAATTCGCCGGCGTTGGTGACGACGATGAGACGGCGATGCTTCATGCCGGGCGTCTGGCTGGCGCTAAGCATAAAGAGAAAGAAATAAACGGCTGTGAGTGCGAAGAAGCACGCACCGTAGATGCCGATGACGCGCTTGTCGGGAGAGAAACCTTCGGGCGCCTGGCTGAATGTGGTTACAAGGAAAATCAAATAAATCGCGGCGATAATCACGAGGTCCGTTGCTCCGGCCGCGATTCGGGGTAGGATCAGTTCGCGTTGGTATTCCGGGAACGTGAATGGCAGCGAATGCGCCGCCTCTTCGAAATCGAACTGAGGCTGGTGTTCTTCAATTGAGATGATTGTGCGCTTCGATCTGCGGTCTGTGTTTGGCATACTTTGGGTGCTCGCCTGACTATGCTTCAGTTTGCCTTTGTAATTTTCCTACTCCTTGGGACACAACAGGACCCGCCTGAGGTCACGATTGAGGCGTCTCACCAGGAGCGGACCGGCGATGTCACCCGGTACACCGGCAATGTCATCGCCACGTATTTGGACCTGCGTATTGAGGCGGATACGGTTACCTACGACGAGTCAACGAGTATTCTCACGGCAGATGGCGATATCCGCTACACGCGAGGCGAGGAACACCTGGAAGCGGATCACGCGACATATAACCTCGATACAAAAGTCGGTGACTTCACGAACGTCAAGGGCGAGGTCGGTCCCAGTTTCTTCATTACTGCACAGCAAGCGCATCGGGCAATCGGCGGCCAATACGAGCTGACAAACGCGACAGTGAGCACGTGCTGCGACGGTCCTCGGCCAGGCTGGACGATGGCGCTCGCTCGCGCCAGAGTCGATCCGCATAGACGAGTCACGGCGAAAGGTTCAGTGCTGCGACTCGAGAATGTCCCGGTGTTTTATATGCCGTATGTAGCGGTGCCGAGTGCCGATCGGTCGCGATCGACAGGTTTCCTAATTCCGTCGACGGCCACATCGACTACGAAAGGCCGGAGTGTTCGCGAATCGTTTTACTGGGCGATCAATCGAAGTGCCGACGCTACATTCACGGGTGAATACTTCACCAAGCGCGGGCCTGCAGGCGGCATCGATTTCCGGGCGATCCCCGACAAGACCTCCAGGATTCAGTTCGAATCTCTATTCGCCCGTGACCGTCTGGGCCAAGGAGGGTGGAGCGCACGCATTCTTTCCTCCGGTGGTCTCGGTCATGACTTTCGCGGCGTTGCGGATTTGAACCTTGTCAGTTCGTTCAAATTCCGTCAGGTTTACGAAGACGGCCTCAATACCATTTCCTCACCTCTCCAAGCATCGCATGCGTTTGTTACCCGTAATCAACCGTATCTGAGTTCGAACTTTCTGTATGCCAGGGACGGTGTGTTCTTCACGGATCCGGATCGGCCGACAGTCGTGCTGCGGAAGTTTCCGACGTTCGAGCTCAGTCTGCCGTCCAGGCAGATTGGCAGCCTACCGTTCTACGTGAGCGGAGACACAAGCGTCGCTGGTGTTGCCCGAAGTGATGGTGCAATCAAGACGCCCACCATGGTCGAACGCTTTGATTTGCATCCTGTGTTGGAAATGCCGCTTGTTCATTCGAGTCTCTTGGATTGGAGCCAGCGCATCGGCATTCGCGAAACGGCTTATACGCATTCCCGCGAATCGCAACTGGTGGTTGGCGACGCGCTCAATCGATTATCGTTGGAGTACAGTTCCAGTTTCGTCGGGCCGCAGATCGAGCGCGATTTTGGAAGTTGGCGTCATGTGATCGAACCGACCGTGGATACGCATTTTGTCGGCGGTGTAGATCGTTTCCGAGACACTATTGTCGTCGACGATGTTGATCTGATCACCCGCACAAACGATATCGAATTTGGCGTTACCAATCGATTTTTCACGACACGTGAAGTTTTTTCGTGGCGATTGGCTCAAAAATATTTCCTGGATCCGACATTCGGCGGTGCACTCATTCCTGGCCGCCGCAATGCATTCGCGCCGGTTCTGGACATTTCTGGTTTCGCGTTTGCAGATGGCAAACGGCGATTTTCTCCAATTATTTCGACGATGCGCCTTTCGACGAGCGCGGCTTCGTCCACGGATTTCGAAGTCGATTACGATCCGCGCGATCACAGGTTTAGTGCCGCAGGCATTGTTGGAAACTTGAATCGAGGACAATTTGGTGGCGGTATCTCATACTTTTTCACCCGCCGCAGCGCCATCGAAATTCCAAATAATCAGCTGCGAGGCAGTCTCAGTTACGGCAATCAATTCAAACCCGGACTCAGCGCGGCATTTTCGTTTTCCTATGACGCCCAGCATTCGATTTTCCAGGGGTCGACAGCACAGGTTGGCTATAATACGAACTGCTACGGCCTGAGCTTTGAAATGAGTCAAGTGAATCTTGGGTTTCGTGTTGAAAGCCGCTTTCGATTCGCGTTTACGTTGAAAGACATCGGCTCCGTCGGTACCCTCAGGCGACAAGAACGGCTCTTCTGAACCGCTAAAGAAATGGCATTTCCAACCAATCGTATGCGCCGGCTCCGGCGTACCCAGCGTTTTCGCAATCTGGTCCGTGAAACAAGGCTGTCGCCGGAATTCATGATCTACCCCATTTTTGTGTGTCCGGGCGAGAAGGTTCGAACCGAAGTCAGTTCCATGCCCGGCCAGTACAATCTTTCGATCGACAATGCGGTCAAACTTGCGCGTGATGCAGAAAAAGCGGGAGTCGGCGGCATTCTTCTGTTTGGACTCCCGCCCGAAAAGGATGAAGCGGGTTCCGATGCGTATGACGAGAACGGGATCGTTCAGAAGGCGTTGCGCGCGATCCGAGAGAATGTTCGAGAGCTTCTGCTAATTACGGACGTCTGCTTGTGTGAATATACGTCACACGGGCATTGCGGGTTGATCAAGCATCATGATGTTCAGAACGATCCGACGCTCAAGCTATTGGCTGACGCCTCGGTGAGCCACGTACGCGCCGGCGCGGACATGGTCGCACCGTCGGACATGATGGACGGGCGTGTCGGCGCCATTCGGCAGGCACTGGATGCAGAGGGTTTCACGAACACTCCCATCATGGCGTACTCCGCGAAGTATGCTTCCGGCTTTTATGGTCCGTTTCGGGAAGCAGCGGGCTCGACACCGAAATTCGGCGACCGGCGCAGCTATCAGATGGATCCGCCCAACGCGCGCGAAGCGTTGCGTGAAATCGCTCTGGATATCGAAGAAGGAGCGGACATCGTGATGGTGAAACCTGCAATGGCGTATCTCGACATCATCGCACGCGCGCGTGAAGCTTTTGACGTGCCGCTGGCGGCATATCAAGTCAGCGGCGAATACGCAATGATCGAAGCTGCGTCGCGAGCGGGATGGATCGAACGGGAGCGCATCATTTTGGAAACAACGACTGCGATTAAGCGCGCTGGCGCCGACATTCTGATCACGTATTACGCATTGGAACTAGCCGCGATATTGTAGGGGTGCTCTGTGAGCGCCTGGAGGGCGGTCCGCGAAGCGCAAGCGCGATAGCGCGCAGCCTCAAGGATAGGCCGCCCCTACAGACTCATGTCGAAATCTGAACAACTTTTCAGTCGTGCTGTGCAGGTTATCCCGGGAGGTGTGAACTCGCCGGTCCGCGCATTTCGAGCTGTCGGCGGCAAGCCGCCTTTCATTCAGCGAGGAAATGGCTCACGTATTTGGGATGTCGATGGGAATGAATACATCGACTACATCGGATCGTGGGGACCGCTTATCTTCGGGCATCGGCCGCCCGAGATCGTTCAGGCGCTGAACGAGGTCCTCGAAATCGGAACATCCTTCGGAGCGCCGACGGAACGCGAGGTCGAAATTGCTGAACTGATCACGAAACTTGTTCCGTCGGTTGAGAAGGTGCGACTGGTTAATTCCGGAACGGAAGCGACGCTGAGCGCCATTCGCCTCGCCCGTGGATTTACAGGGCGGGACCGCATCGTTAAGTTCGATGGCTGCTACCATGGTCACGGCGACAGCCTTCTAGTGAAGGCTGGTTCCGGCGTTGCGACACTCGGATTACCGGA
>DATFXZ010000066.1:0-6387 GCA_035315305.1 Terriglobia bacterium
TTGAAGTCGACGGTATTTCTTACTTAATTGTGACGTCTGTCGTCGACGATCCACGGTACCTCAACGACACCTTCATCACGAGTGAGCAGTTCAAATTCGAACCCGACGGATCAAAGTGGAATCCCCGTCCCTGCAAAGCCCCATAACCGGAGGTAGAACGTGAAGAGCCGACTCTTACTTGGAATAATCGCGACAGGCGCCATGGCTGCAATCACTATTGTGGCCGTACGGGCCCAAAATGTTGCGTCCGGGACCACGGTATTGAGGGCTGCGGCACAGGCGCTCGGCGGTCTTGAACGCATCCGCTCTATCCGCAACATCACTCTGGAAGGCTATGGCCAGTACGCGTACCAGTTTGGCGGCGCCAATATCACTGCCGATCCCAATGCTCCTCAAAAATATCAGGCCGCTAATGATCTCAAGCGCGTCTACGACCTCGAACATGCCCGTTTTCAATTAATGGAGCGCCGCAATTTTCTGTTTCCTTTTGCGGCAACTTTCGGCCACGATTTTGCACTCGTCAATTTGGTCCTAGACGGTGACATTGCCTACAACAGGACCGCAGATGGCACGGTGACGCGAGCGGCACGGTCGGATCCGGGAATCCTCCAGCACGATGGTGTGCATATGCGGCGGATGTGGATGTTGAATAATCCCGTAGCTCTCGTGCGTGCAGCGCTCGATCCTGCAACGAAGCTTGGCGCTGCGCGAAAAGAAGGCGGCGTCACGGCCGTCGATCTGACGTTGAAAGAGGGCGACCAGCTTTCTGTTGGTATAGGCGCACAGACGAATCTGCCTGCGTGGGTCCGCTGGAAAAATCCTCACTATGACCTTGGACAGGTCACCTATACGACGTACTTTACCGGATATGTGCCGTTCAGCGGAGTGCTTCTGCCGCTTGGGTACAACACCAAGATCGATTGGCGCAATATCGATTATTTCAAGCTCTACGTCGATAACTACACAATCGACGGTCCCATCGCCGATCTGGCTGCACCGCAATCAGTGCGCGACACGCCGGAACCGCAAACTGTACCGAAGCCCACTGCGACTCCCGTAGCCCAGGGTATCTGGCGAATCGCACCCGGTGGAACGACAGTTTTCGAATTCGGCGACCATCTGACCTTGTTCGAACTGGCCGGAAGTTCCGCGCAAGCAAAGGCCACAATCGAGCTGGCGCGGACGCTCGCTCCCGGCAAACCGGTCACGCAGCTCATTACGTCGCATGGACATTTCGATCACGTGTCGGGTCTCCGTACGGGCATTGCCGCAGGCCTGACTGTCATCGCGCGTCGCGGTAACGAGACTCTCTATAGAGAAATGGCTACGCATCCAGCGCCGGATTTTCCCGATGAACAGGAGATGAAAAAGCAGCCCTTGAAGTTCATCCCTGTGGACGAACATTTGCGTCTCTCAGATTCGCAAATGACAGTGGATGTCTACTCGGCCCGCGCCAACATTCACATGGCTGACGCTGTGTTTGCCTATGTTCCGGCCGCTAAGCTCATCGTCGAGGGAGACATCGCCACCGCTGCTCTCGATTATCAGTTCTGGGCGGACAACTATATGGACAACATCGAGTACTACAAGCTCGATGTTCAAACGATCTCGCCGGTCCACATGAATATCATGAAGCAGGCCGAAGTCATCGAGATGGTCAAGGGCGGCGTCAAGCGCGCGCGAGAAAGGTGTGCCGCCGAACTAGCAAAAGGCAACTATTTTGCCGGGTGCCCGGTCCAGAGCAAGCGGTATTAGCAAAAGAAGCACTGTCCGAATCAGTCGATGAGTCTGTTCTTTTCCCGCCGCAAAGAATTTGTTTGTTGCATTTTGACCAGAACAGATAATTTGGACGTCTCACCCCCACGTAAGTTTTTCCGGAGGTTTCGTGTGGTGATCAAACCTGAGGACCGGCAGCTTCTAGCAGACTTCGTGAAGAACCTTACCAACGAACAACGACGCGAGATGTTACAAAAGGTCTTGAAGACCAGATTCAAACCCATTCTGAAGGACGAAGAGATGGAGAGGTTTCGAGAGCAACTTCGAGCGGACCTAAAATCCAAGCACTGCGAAGATAACGCTGCCTAACGTCGCGCTCGCAAACTCTCGATTCGGTTCGCGACTCCTATTTTTCGGAACAGTCGGCCATCATTGCGCTACGGCATCGCCTGCGACTCCGAGCTCATCTTGGCGTGTGTTAGAATCGCCCACGTTCCGAATAAGAGATCACGTTTCTTAATTTAGTACGGCGGAAACAACATTTTATGCGTCAGCTGGTGGCTTCGTTTGTCGTGATAGGGTGTTTTGCATCTCAGTCTGCCGCGGTCCAGTCTTCAACCAGAGAGGCCGCGACCCCCGCTATTCGTGCTTGTTCACTGCTGACCAGCGACGTCGTGACGCAAGTCACGCCATATGACAAAGCGGCGTTCGATCTGGTGTTGCGGATTCCCCCGCAGGAGGATTCTGTAGGCTCGTCGGGTTCCGCCTGCACTTACGGGGGTATCACGATGCAAGTCGACCCGTTTACGCCGGCCGTGTTCGAAAAGCAGCGTGGGAAAGACTGGGTACCAATTGCAGGTGTGGGCGATACTGCCTACTTTTTCGATAGGCGCGGACGGTGGGCGGAGCTGTACGTCCGCGTTGGAGAGCACGTGCTCACCATCCAGATGGACATCCCCATGGGCCGCACGGCCGCGACGGTCCAACCCAATGTAGTAGCTCTTGCGAGAGCGATCTTGCCAAAACTCAGATGACCGAGAAAACCTTTCCGTTGCGATATGCGGCGGTGCCGCTAAGGTACCGGGAAGCACTATGAAGGTCGTCGCGACAGAATCCGGAAAACGGCTTGCTTTTGCGGCGCTTCACCATCGCGACTTCCGTTTCTTCTTTGTCGGCACGATGCTCGCGATGATGGCCGATAACATTGAGCATGTCGTCAGCTACTGGTTGTTGTTCCAGAAATTCCACTCGCCGGCGCTGGCCGGATTTGCTGAGATCAGTCACTGGACGCCCTTTTTGCTGTTGTCAATCTACTTCGGAGGGATTGCGGATCGATACGACTGCCGAAAAGTGGTTCAGGTTGCGCAGTTGATCTTCATGGGTGTATCGGCGACATGGGCCATACTCTTCTTCATGAACACAATCCAGATGTGGCATGCGGGTGTTCTGCTCGTGCTGCATGGAATAGCGGGAGTCATCTGGGCGCCGGCTGAGCAGTTATTGATTCACGATATCGTCGGCGCCGAGGATCTTCCAAGCGCGGTACGGCTGAACGCAACCAGCCGCCAATTAGGCATGCTATTCGGACCCGCAGTCGGCGCCGGTTTGATGTTGGTTCTAGGACCGCCGCTCGCGCTTATCGCCAATATCTGCATATATGTGCCTTTGACATTATGGTTGCTCTATGTGCCCTACACCGGCCACCGCCACAAGAGCGGCATTGCGAAACGGGCCATTCGATGGAATGACGCGATAAAGATTTTTCGAGAGGTGCGGCACAATCGGTCCATTATCACGATGGTGGTTTTAGGAGGCAGCGCATCACTGTTCGTGGGAAATGCCTTTCAATCGCTAATGCCGGCATTCGCGAATGACCTGGGTGCTGGTTCTGCCGGTTTTACTTACAGCGCTCTTTTAATGGCTACAGCGGCGGGCGCCGTGTTCGGCGGTTTTCTGCTGGAGGGCAAAGGCTGGCTTCGAGCAAAAGCCCAAAGCACGATCCTTTGCACCGTCGCCTGGTGCGTCGCGATTGGAGGATTCGCGATATCGAGGAATTACTACTTGTCGCTGATCCTGTTGTTTTGCGCGGGTATCCTGAATCTTGCCTTCTACTCTTCAGCGCAGGCCATTGTGCAGATGGAGGCACCGGCCGATCTGCGTGGACGGCTGATTGGCTTGTTCACCATGTCGGCGCAAGGCCTGCGCGCCTTCAGCGGAGTGACTGTCGGAATTGTAGGTTCCATCGTCGGCATCCACTCGTCACTGGCTTTAAGCGCTGCCGGACTTTTCGTGGTTACCGCCGTCCTTCTTAGATACAGCGAGAAACCGTTCAGGTTCGGCAGCAATAAAGTGTAGTTACGCCTTCCTACACTCGTTCAAACAACTCCTCACAGCAGAGCCGGAACCGCTACATCGCAGCGCCCGTCAGGTGGAACGATGCGAAATTCCGAAAATCCATTCGACGCGCGAAAAGTTCCTATGCTTCGCTGGCGCCGTGGCGGCAGATATTCCGGAGCCGTACTCCGTTAAGGTGCTTTTCATCTGCAGATTTATGTCGCTGCATTCTGGCAAATTTAGTCAATCGCCGACATTGATGTTCCAATCTTTCAATACGTTGCAGCTTGGCAGGCGACTTGCGATATCGAGTTTGCATTTGCCAGGGAGGCGAAGCCGCAAAGCGGTTCAGGGAGGAACCTATGAAGTCGCTGTCAGAACTCGCCGACATTTACCAAAATTGGGCGACGGCAAATGAGGCCCGTGCCGACGAGATTCTGGCAGCGCAGGATTCTTACGCCTACGAAGTCCGAGAATTCCAGCTTGAGCGTGCAAGCCAACTGATAGATGAAGCTGCGTCCCTCAGAAAGAGAGCGTCGAAGCTTCGGGAACTCGAAAGTGGAATGCACGAGCTGGTACACGACGGTTACAAAGTCCCTCAGGATCGAAATCAACGCTGCGATGTTCCGCACGCAATCTGGCCTTCGAAGCCCCTCCGGTAATGGAGACGTTGCTGTGACCCGCATACTATTGCGAATTGTCACAGTCCTTGTTTCTGTTTTCGTCGCACTAGTCGCGGCGTCGTATGCTTCTGCGTCCTTCGATTATGAAATCTCCTCTCGTGTGTACGAAGGCACACCGGTTCCAACAATTGTGTTCGTCTCTGTCTTCCTGCCGCTGCTCGTGTTATTGGTTGCCACCGGGGCTTTGGTTATCAATCGCACATACAGAACTCCGCCTGCGGATTCAAACTGACGAACCGGATAATTGCTGCCGCGGTTAGCTGAAGCCGCTGTTTCGCAGAACTTCCCTCAGTGCAGATATTGAACCAACATCAGAACTTTCCTTGCGAACCGGCTTAACGCGTTGGATAATTCGCGAACCTTGCGAACACGATCATTTCGTCTTCCAGCTATTGCGCTTCTCGTCGCGCTTACGTTCTTTGCTGTCTGGGGACATTCAACGCAGCAAGGAGGAGACCGTCTCTACGCGGTTATCGGAATTACGACCGAGATCGCACCCATCGAAGCGCGGCTTGTCGGCGCGAGGATGACCCGAATACAAGGTATCGTCTTCACGTCTGGCACCATCGACGGCACGCGCATCGTCGCCGTTCGATCGGGCGTGGGCAAAGTAAGTGCGGCGATGGCAACCACGCTTCTGCTGGATCACCTTGCGCCATCGGCTGTGGTTTTTTCCGGGACGGCCGGCGCCGTCGACCTTGATCTAGAGCCGGGTGACGTTGTGATCGGTACTGGGGTCGGATATCACGACTACGGCAATATAACGAATGACGGCATCGTCAGAACACCAACACGCGACTACGCATCAGGTCGGATCGACCCAGCCTTCTTTCCCGCCGGCTCGGATTTGCTTGCGGCGGCTCGCAGTGCGGCGAAAGGGATGACTGGAATGCGGATTCGAGAAGGATTCATCGTAACCGGAGATGCGTTCATGTCCAGTCCGGCGCACCGAACTGAATTGCGTCAAGCGTTAAACGCTGTTGCGGTCGAGATGGAAGGCGCGGCCGTAGCACAGGTGTGCCTGCGCTTCGGGGTCCCGGTCATCGTCATTCGGAGCGTCACCGATCGCGCCGACGGGAACGCCAGTCAAAGTTATGCCAAATTCAGGGACAATGCTGCGCGCAATGCTGCGGATCTCGCGGTGGCAACGATTCGCGAGTTCGCCAAGTAGTCCGCATTCCAATGCCGACGGGAATAAATTTGCGTCAACACTGCACACGTATTTTCGAGATATCGGTCTATCCGGAGGTGTAGACAATCGGCGGCGAAGGATCAGTGTTTTCCCATGCGTGTTTTCTGCCTGCTAGCTCAGACTGTGCTAGTAACAGTTGGCCTATTCGCAATTCCTGCCCTTCCGCAGGGACTCCAACCTGAATACTTCCCGCAGACGGTCCCAGAACGAGTGCGCTATTCCGACATTGTTTGTTCGGGAACCGTAGTGAAAATCTCACAAGCGGAAAACCCGATCAACGTTGATGGCGAAGAGCGTAGCCAATCGATCGCCACAGCCGCGATCGACCGCGTATTCAAGGGAACGCTCGGTCCGAACTTTGTTGAATTCAAGTACTACGGCTTCATACCGCCTCCGGGAGCGATTGACATAATGACTCGGGTAATGGCTGATTTCCGTGCTGGTAATCGTTACCTTATATTC
>DATFXZ010000067.1:0-11776 GCA_035315305.1 Terriglobia bacterium
CAACTCTGCAAAGTTCGGTAACTTCGTCGAAATCAAGAAATCGGAATTGGGGGCCGGAACGAAATCGATGCACCTCGCTTATTTGGGTGATGCAACGATCGGTAAGAATGTGAACATCGGCGCTGGCGTAATCACGTGCAATTATGACGGTGTGAACAAGCATCCGACGACAATTGAAGACGGCGCTTTCGTCGGAACCGACTCCCAGTTGATTGCGCCAGTGCGGGTGGGCAAAAACGCTTACGTCGCTGCAGGTTCGTCGATTACTGAAGATGTTCCGGCAGAATCCCTCGCTATCGGCCGCGGTCGGCAGGTCAATAAAGAAGGTTGGGTCAAGAGCCGGAAGAAAAAGTAATTCGCCCTCGGATTATTTCTCGCACGCAAAATTCGCAGCATCATTGGTACTGCCGGAACCTCTGTATTTTGCCACCTGAGGATACGGGCAGAGAGGCCGCATTTTGTCGACTTGTCCGTTCGTCACATGCCAGGCGATGATCTGAGCCGGTTTCTGATCCTGTTCAACCCAGTCTTCGATCACTTTCATTCTGTCGAAGTTGTCCGTACCGGGACCACCGCTGCAGTGGTTCATTCCTGGAACCATAAAGAGCGCGATGGAATTCTCGGCCTTGTTTTTCCCGACAGCATTCAGAACGTTTTCGTAATAAATCACGCTGTTCAGTGGGTTCACCTGCGGGTCATTCCAGCCGTGATACATCAGAAGCTTGCCCCCATGGTCGAAGAATGGCTTGAGGTTCGGGTCGCCGGAATACATGACGCCGTTGTCTGAGGCAGCAGCACGATCGACATCAGTCGAGAGGTCCATCTTGCGGTAATCCCAGTTCTGATCGGCGAAAACCACATTTCGCATTCCATTGGTAGAGAGAGCCAGCGGTTGCGGACCTCCCAGCGTAGCCCAACCGAGTTCCGATCCGACCATGAGATGACCTTCGAAGAGAGTCCGGCCGGTCTTCGGATCTTTTAACGGCGATGTCATTGCTCTGGCTGATTCGACCTGTCCACTGCTCAGGCAATGGGAACCCTCTCCGGCTTTGCACGCGAGCTCCGCGTAATCAAACTTGCATATAGGCGGATTCTCGATGACACCGTCTTTCAAGCCGTCCAATGCATCGCAGGCATTCAAGACCGCTTCATGGATGATGGGATACTTGGTTGGCGGAATAACTCTATCGGCATCCTTGTTGACGATGACATTCAGCGCTACCCTGGCGCCGTGCGCCCGCATCTGGTTCCATGACGCCGCGCCTGCAATGATTCCATCGAAGTCTTCCGGATAGTTTTGCGCGGCGGCCAAGCCCTGCCTGCCCCCCTGTGAGCATCCGGTGTAGTAGGACAATTTCGCGGGAATACCATAATGCGCGTTGAGTATGGTTTTCGCCTGAACTGTCATTTCGTGAATGGATCGGTATGCCAGGTCGATCAGCTTCTCTGGATGGCCAACCGCGAAGTCAGCGTTGTTGCCGACGTGTCCCGTGTCGGTACCAGCCGTGGCATAGCCCTGCTTCAGGGCGGCCGCCATCGAGGTATACGGAATAGTACCCGCCCAGCCGCCATTGCCAACGGCTTGAAATTTTCCGTTCCAACCTGTCGCAGGGAGCCAGATTTCGGTTTTAATGTCCGAGTCGCTGCTTGGTGTGAGCGTCGCGGTCACCCGGCAAAATGCGGGCAAGCTTGCGAACGTAGTCGTCGCGCCACGGCCGTCCGGCTGAACAAAAACTCCCGCCGCCACCATCTGAGCAGAATCGATCGTTGCGTTCGGCAGCGTCATCGCACTAAGTTTTTCGCAGGCAGTTGCAGCATGGGCCGGAGCCGCTTGCAACAAAATCGCAAATGTGAACAGCGTCGCGCCCACACTCAGCATTCGTTGCCTCATAGATCTCCCTCTGTAACGTTGAACTTTTGGAACGAGAATATAGCCTTTGGCGTTCTAAGTTGCAAATCCAGGCTACCCCTGAAAGCAAGTGTTATCGAGGGTGTGTCTCTTTGATATCCTGTGACAGCATGTGCGGAATATTCGGATACGTTGGTCCTCAAGATCCAGTACCCATCATCATGGGCGGCCTTCGGTCGCTCGAATATCGCGGGTACGATTCGGCAGGCATCGCAATCGTTGAAGATGGAAAGCTTCAAGTGCGCCGCGCCTCCGGGAAGTTAAAAAATTTAGAAGAGCTTCTTACGAAGCAACCAGTCAACGGCCAGTTCGGTCTAGGACACACGCGTTGGGCAACGCATGGACGTCCTACAGAGGAGAATGCGCACCCGCATCGGGACTGCAAGGGCCGCATTGTCGTTGCCCACAATGGCATTATCGAGAACTATCTTTCTTTAAAACGAAAGCTCGTCGAGGAGGGCCACCAGTTCACAACGGAGACGGATACGGAAGTTATCGCCCACCTGATCGAAAAACACTTCGCAGGAAATCTCGAGGACGCCGTACTTAAAACGCTAGCGCAGTTGAAAGGGTTGTTTGCGTTTACCTGCGTGTCTGCGGATGACCCGCAGAAGATCGTTGCGGTGCGGGAAGGGAATCCGTTGATCGTCGGCGCCATCGATGGCGAAGGCTTTGTCGCGTCCGACGTTCCCGCCATGCTTCCGTACACACGAACGATCCTGTTTCTCGACGATCATGAAGTTGCCGTTGTTGCACGCAACGGTATTCGCTTGCTCGATTACTCGGGTCAGCATCGGCAGCCGCAGTTCCAGCACGTCGCCTGGGATCCGATCATGGCGGAAAAGGGCGGGTACAAACATTTCATGCTCAAAGAAATTTATGAGCAGCCCGTCGCGATCGAGAACACGATTCTTGGAAGATTCTCGCTCGATCATAATAGGGTTCATCTGGAGGACGTTGCATTCAGCGAGGAGGTTTGGAAGAGCTTCAAGCACGTACGTATCCTTGCTTGCGGCACCAGCTGGCACGCTGCTACGGCTGGAAAACACATGATCGAATCAATGGCTCGCATTCCCGTCGAGGTTGATTATGCGAGTGAGTATCGGTACCGCAAGCCGGTGATTCTTCCGGATACCCTGTTCATCTTTATTACACAGTCCGGCGAGACGCTCGATACGATCGCTGCGCAGCGGCAGTTTCGAGACCAAGGTAAGAGCCTCACGATAACGAATGTCGTCGGATCCATGACGACGAGAGTTGCCGACTCCGTCCTGTATACGCGGGCCGGTCCGGAAATCGGCGTCGCGTCCACTAAAGCGTTCACGACGCAGCTGGCATCCTTGTATCTGGTGGCGTTGCATCTCGCTAGCTTGCATAAGACGTTAAGCGAATCGGAGATTCGCAAGGCGCTAACAGATCTGACAGAGTTGCCACAGAGAATGGAGAAAATCCTGGCTGGTGCGAAGCACGTTGAAGAAATCGCGAAAAGTCTTTTCCGGCAGCACGATTTTCTATTTCTGGCGCGCGGCATCCATTTTCCGATTGCGTTGGAAGGAGCGCTCAAGCTGAAGGAGCTTTCTTACATTCATGCGGAAGGCTATCCCGCCGGCGAGATGAAACACGGCCCGAACGCGCTGATCGATGAGAACCTGCCGGTGGTGTTCCTTGCGGCGCATGATCCGGAGTCGGCGGAGTCACACCAGCGTTACGAGAAAGTCCTCAACAACATTAAAGAGGTCAAATCACGGGATGGAATCATTATCTCGCTCGGCAATGATGGCGACACGGAGTTGATGGAAAGCTCCGATCATTTCATTCCCATTCCCCCGACGAATGAATTGCTCCTCTCGATCCTTGAAGTCATTCCTCTTCAGTTGCTCGCTTATGACTGCGCAGTCCGTCGCGGCTGCGATATAGACCAGCCAAGAAATCTCGCAAAGAGCGTTACGGTAGAATGAAGGTGTGACTTCCGTCAGCATGTAAGCGCGCATGGATTTATCCAAACTTCTCAACCCTCAACAACACGAAGCTGTTGAAGCAACCGAGGGCCCGGTCCTGATTCTGGCAGGGGCCGGCAGCGGCAAGACACGTGTGATCACGTATCGTGTCGCGCACTTGATCGAGAATCGCGGCGTTCGTCCGGAGCAAATCCTGGCCGTCACATTCACGAACAAGGCGGCCGACCAAATGAAGTTCCGCATTCGCAATTTGCTGCGCGGTCCACGTTCGGGTGATCCGTTGATTTCGACCTTCCATTCCCTGTGCGTTCGGATTCTTCGCCGCGAGATCGAAGCGTTGAACTACACGCGCGACTTCACTATTTACGACGAAGCAGATCAGATTCAAGTCGTGAAAGCTGCAATGAAGGACCTCAAAGTCGATGAGCGTCTGGTTACAGCGAAGACGATCCAGTCACGCATCAGCTACGCGAAAAACCATGGCAAGACTCCGCAGAATCTCCTAGATGAGTCATGGGAGCCGTCGTGGGAATACACTGCGAACGTCTTTAATGAATATGAGAAGCGCCTTCGCAAATCAAACGCGCTCGATTTCGACGATCTGCTGATCAGGACAGTCGAGTTGTTTGACAAGTTTCCCCAGGCTGCGGAGAAGTACAGCAGCCGATTCCAATACGATATGGTGGACGAATACCAGGATACCAATCGGCAGCAGTACCAACTGGTCCGTCACCTCACCCGAGTCCACGATAACGTGTGCGTCGTCGGAGACGAGGACCAATCCATCTACAGTTGGCGCGGCGCGGACATCCAAAACATTCTATCGTTTGAAAAAGATTTTCCGCGCGTTCGTATCATCAAGCTCGAACAGAACTATAGATCGACCAAGAATATCCTTGCTGCCGCCAGCGCCGTTGTGGCGAATAACGAGATGCGCAAAGGCAAGTCGCTGTGGACGCAAAATCCTTCCGGCGAACTCCTCAATTACATGGAGGCGGCAGACGCTGAAGAGGAAGCAATGTACGTGGCGGAGCGCATTCTCTCCCACCAGAAGTCGGATCCGAGCGCGCGTATCGCGGTGCTCTATCGAACGAATTTCTTATCCCGCATCCTCGAAGAAAAACTGCGCCGCTACAATATGAAGTACCAGATCGTCGGCGGATTCAGCTTCTATGAGCGCGCCGAGATCAAGGACCTGATCAGCTACCTGACCGTTTCGCTGAATCCGCACGACTCGGTCAACCTGCTGCGTATCATCAACTCGCCGCCCCGCGGAATCGGCAAGACCACGACGGACACGCTGGAGGAACTCGCCATTGATCGGGGCACTTCCATTTGGAATGCGATTGAAATTGCTATTCAAGAGGCCCGTCTGGCGATGCGAACCATTCGCGCGCTGGAGGCCTTTTATAGGATGGTCGCTGAGTTTGTTCAAGGCGTTGAGGAGCTTTCCATATCCGCCCTGCTGGACAAGATCGTCCGCTCGACGAAGTACATCGAGATGCTTCAGGAAGACGGCACCGAAGAAGCGTTAAGCCGGATCGAGAACATTCGCGAGCTTTTGACGGCCGCCGAGGAGAGCCATGAGCGCGGGGAGAGACTTCGTGAGTTCCTCGACCACGCGACGCTCGTTTCCGATCAAGATACGTATGACGAACGATCGCCTATCGCCTTGATGACTTTGCATACGGCGAAGGGTCTCGAGTTTCCCGTCGTTTTCATTATGGGTCTGGAGGAAGGACTCTTCCCGCACAGCCGGTCTCTGATGGAAGCGCCGCAGTTGGAAGAAGAGCGCCGGTTGTTTTATGTCGGCATGACCCGCGCCGAGCATAAGTTGTATCTCACGTCCGCTCGATTCCGTCGATACTTCGGCAACATGGACCAACAGGTTTCCGAACCTTCACGTTTTCTTTCCGAGATTCCAAAAGAGCTCATCGAAGAAGTAGGCGAGCGCCGTCGCAAGCCGGCCGTGAAGTACGAAGGCACGAGTTATGACACCGTCGATGCCGTAATGAAAGTTCTCGGTGGCTCCCGGAAACCGTCGACCCCTGCTTACAAACCGCCTCCGGTAAAGAACAAATCCGCAGGCGCCTGGACACTTGGGACGCGTGTGAAACATGCGAAGTATGGTTACGGCACCATCCTACGCACCGAAGGATCCGGCGACGATCTCAAACTTACCGTAAGCTTCATCTCTCATGGCCTTAAAAAGATGATCGCGAAGTACGCGGAATTGGAAATCGCGTAGCGCCCCTTGGGCCGGCGGACGGCTTGATGTCTAGCAGCAAAAATCAGATCATCGGTGTTATTTCCGATACACACGGGCTTTTGCGTCCAGAGGTGTTGCATGTTTTTAATGGGGTCAGTCTGATTCTTCATGCCGGTGATATCGGCAGTCCTGAAGTCCTGGACGGCTTGCAAGCTCTGGCACGCGTTGTGGCGGTTCGCGGGAATAACGACAGAGATGTGTGGGCGAAACGAATTCCTGAGGTCGAGGTCGTGCGAGCAGGAAGCATTTCCATTTATATGCTTCACAACGTTAAGGATCTGAAGGTGAATCCACCCCTTCGGAAAGTCCACGTTATCATCAGCGGCCATTCGCACAAGCCTCACCTGGAACGACGAGAAGGAATTCTTTTTCTGAATCCAGGCAGCGCAGGCCCACGACGATTTAAGCTGCCGATCAGCGTCGCCCGATTGACTATTCGGAACTCAGATGTTCGTGCTGAACTGATCGAACTGGCCCTTGGGAAAGCAAAGTGATGGTAGGCGTTATCAAGGTTCCGGAGCTTCGTGTGCAGTTTACAAAGCGCACGGATGGCAGCGTCGTGCTGAGATGCGTTAGAAGAGATGGTTCCGCGACGTGGCAGCGCCATGAAAAACACGCGAGCTTCTTCTCATACCACGATCTGCGCCATTTCGCCGTCGAGACGACTTTAGGTCTTCGGAAAGGCTTTTATGGCTTGATAGCGGACGGCTGGGATATTACAGATACGACCGGCAAAGGAGCGCGCGGAAAGTTGTCGGCCGCGTCTGTGTTCGTGGAGCACATTGTGGGACTCTTCGAACGCGAGCGGGTCGGCGGGGCCTTGCCGCTATCCGCATCAGAATTCAACGCGCAAATCGATGCGATGATCGGAACCGATCCGGAGCGCCCTAAGTTCACGGATACCGAGCTGACCGCTGTGCGGAATCGAACCGAAGAATTGCACAAACAGTGGGCCGGCATTCCGGTCGGTTCCACGTTGGAACTCACTTTTAACCGAGATTAATTCGGGAGGACTTATGGCCACAAACGACAGATGCTGTACGATCGTTCCTTATTTCAACATTCACAGCGGAAAGATTCAGCAGTTCAAAGCCTTGTGCGAGCAATTTGTCGAGAAAACGAAAACCGAGCCTGGATGCCTGTACTACGGCTGGAGCTTCGATGGAGATCAGGCGCATTGCCGAGAAGGTTATCGAGATGCCGACGCGACAATTGCGCACATCCAAAATGTAGCAGAGTTGTTGGCTGAGCTGGTCAAGACGGCGGAAGTTGCACGATTCGAACTGCACGGGCCCGAAGTAGAACTCGACAAGCTCCGCGGCGCCTTTGCCGATCTGAAGCCACAGTATTTCAAACTCGAGTACGGTTTCCGCCGCTGATCATCAGAACCTAACGGGTATGCCGATCAGATTGCTCGTATTGCCCGAGGAATCCGAAATAACGATGTAAAACACAGCCGCCGTACCGCTTGGCACTGTGCTGGTTATGTCGGGCGGTTGAAACGTGCCGCTAAGTGTGCCGGTCATGGCATTGATCACGGCGGTACCATCGATGGTAAACGAACCGAAGTCAAATCCGACCGAGCTTCCGAAGTCGATATAAGCGGTTGCGGAAACGGATGTTGAAGAAGCAGTCGCAATATCGGAATCGAAATCCGCGAGATCGACCTGAAAGCTGACTTGGGCTCCAGAGCGAGTGGTCCCTGTAATCCGCAATCCCGTGATGGACGGACGGTACATTCCGTTTTCTGCCACCGGCAGCGTTGCGAGTTTGTCGCCACTCAATCGCAGAGCAAGCGCCGAAAAGGGCGTTGAGCTGTGAACCGACAGCGCGCCGTCAAAATCCGACGAACCTAATTGCGGAAACAGTTCAGTGACAAACTGTGCCAGGTGTCCGTTTGCCGGTAATGTGATATCGCGAGTCGCGGCAACGAAACCATCCTGACTGAAGAGAGTGAGGCTAATTGTATTCGCATCCGTTTGGGAATTCGCAAACGCTACACCGACGTTCGCAACTCCGGACTGTACCTTCGCGTAGATGAGGCCGTTATTAATTGACGGGGATTCCAGAACGCTTGCTTCCGAAGCGAGATCCGAACCAATGAACGTTTGAAATACGGCGTTGGCGATGAGATTCACACTACCTGACAGTGTCAAGCGAATCCAGCCGCTCCGAAGAGTCTGGTCGCCGCTAAGCACAATTCGGCTGACGCGATTACCGGGCACCGTAAAAGTGATCGACGATGCCGACGCAACGCCATCAACAAATGCCATTAGCGCATTTCCGTCATTGTCAAAAATGTCGACCGTACCGGACACACCTGTTGAAACATTGGTAGTGAAGTACAGAACAGTTTTCATGTTCAAGCCGCTGCCCGGACCGCCAAACGCCACTTGAGGCAAAATGTGGACCGAAGGATCTCCTCCTGATGACCTTTGCGAAACGGGAATCGTCGTGAACTGATCCCCGTTCAGGCGTATGGCGGTTGCTAGGAAACCGTTGCCTCCGGCGAAATTGCAGGTTGGACTGGAACATGAGTCGAGTGAAATCTTGGCGCGGGTCTGCGAAATATTCGGAACGTTCGGAAAAAGCTCCGTCAGAAGTCTCGCCGTATGACCATTGGCCGGTAAAGAAAGCACATTGCCGGTAACTGATGCTCCGGTGTCCGGGTCCCAGAGTCTTGCTAATACGAATGCTGCCGATTGGCTCGGGTTGGCAATGGCAATGCCGGTGTTCAAAGTCGCATCGGTTTCGGCGGCGAAGTCGGTTGCTGCGAGTGTGCCGAATGCAGGATCGACTCCGACTTCTGAGAGAAGGGCGGCCCCCGATCGGAACTGAAGAATCACAGTTGTCAGGGCGTCAGAAGGGGAGTAAGTAATCGCCATCCATCCAACCGTAAGCGCGCCGTCCAGCGTCAACTGGATTTGACGGGCTGCGCCGGGCGCAAGCGTGATATCCGCCGCGGACTGCGGACTCTGCCCGTCGAATGAGACAGCGAGCGGTGAGCCGGTATCCGAAAATAGCGCAACATGGCCCGTGATCGACATCGAGTTGTTATTGACGATTTGGATGATGGTGTCGTAGTTCTGGCCGTCTGCACTACCACCCATCGCAAGCTGGGGGAAGAACACAGGAACCGGTACGGATGCGGCTTGACCAAATGCGAGATCAGTCGAGAGTAAGATGAACAGTAACGCGATAACTCCGTATCTCATTCTCAAAATCTAATGGAAATTATTCGCACTGGTTGTTAAATCCTTCCATAATGTCGAGCTTGGTAATTCGGGGCCGGAGCAATCGGGGACAGACACTGAAATTCGTTCTTTAATTTCGGTGTCTGTCCCCGAATCAACTTCGATTGCTCCGTCCGAATTACCAAACTCGACATGCTGAAGGATCTATTTCGCACCAAGCCCACCGACGAACTCGTTGCTGATTCAGAGCACACGCAACATCGGCTGAAGAAAGCGCTCGGTCCGATCGATGTGACGGCTCTCGGTATCGGCGCCATCATCGGCGCGGGAATCTTCGCGACGATCGGAACGGCTGCGGCAGGTGATGCGACCCGGCCGGGTGCCGGGCCCGGACTGATCCTCTCGTTCATTCTGACTGGAATCGCATGCGGGTTCGCTGCGTTGTGCTATGCAGAGTTCGCGGCGCTCATTCCCATTTCGGGCAGTGCATACACGTACGCGTATGCGACGCTCGGCGAACTTGTCGCATGGATCATCGGTTGGGATCTGATCATCGAGTACGCCGTCGGTAACGTGGCAGTGGCGATCAGTTGGGGCAATTATTTCAAAACGCTGGTAGCAGGCTTCGGCATCAACATTCCGGATTGGCTATCCACCGATTACCGCACGGCCGCCCGCATTCCCGGTTTGTTCGAGCGGGCGCCGCATGTTTTCGGCGTACCCATCGTCTTCAACATACTCGCGTTCGGCATCGTTACATTCATCACAATCATCCTCGTCATCGGAATCCGCGAGAGCGCCACGATGAATACCACAATGGTGATCCTCAAGCTGATCGTCCTCGGATTCTTTGTTGCCGTGGGGTGGAGTTACATGAAACCAGATAACTTCCATCCCTTCTTGCCAAACGGATGGGTCGGAGTCCAATCCGGCGCCGCTATCGTTTTTTTCGCGTATATCGGGTTCGATGCGGTATCAACTGTGGCCGAGGAGACACCTCGTCCGTCAAGGGATCTGCCGATCGGCATCATCGGATCGCTCGTGATTTCCACGATCATCTACATTCTGGTCGCATCAGTCTTCATCGGCATCATGCCGTTCGGCGTCCTGAAGCAGAAGCTCGCGACCGAGCAGGCCGAACCGCTGACGATGGCACTGCAATACGCGAACATCGAGCGATGGGGAAACGTGTTTGTGAGTATCGTCGCGTTTGGATCCGTCGTTGCCCACACTGCGGTGCTTTTGGTGTTTCAACTCGGACAGCCTCGAATCTTTTTCTCAATGGCGCGCGATGGCCTGCTTCCTCAGTCCTTCGCGAAGGTTCATCCCAGGTTCCGCACACCGCATGTGACGACGATTCTGACGGGAGTTGTCGTTGGTGTGTGCGCAATGTTTACAAGCATCGATGAGATGGTCGACCTGACCAACATCGGTACACTGTTCGCCTTTACGCTCGTATGCATCGGCATTTGGGTCTTGCGCAGGCGCGAACCCAATCGCCCGCGAGCATTCAAAACACCGTGGGTACCGGTTGTCCCAATTCTCGGTGTATTGTCTTGCGCGTATCTCATGTTGGGTTTGCCTTGGATCACATGGCTGCGATTTGCGCTGTGGCTGCTGGCAGGGATGGTCGTTTACTTTTTGTACGGGTTCCGAAGGAGCCGCTTGCTGCGATAGAATGCCGTCCGTGTCTGAAGTCGAAATCCGCGCGGAGATCACGCGTTTCTGTCATCTCATTTATCAAAAAGGCTACGTTGCTTCTACCGATGGCAACATCAGCGCGCGCCTTCCCAATGGCCATGTCATGTGCACCCCGACGATCTGCAATAAGGGTTTCGTCAAGCCGGAAGATATGGTCATCATCGACAGCCACGGCAAGCGAGTGAAAGGTGACCGAAAAGCTTCCAGTGAAATGGCGATGCACCTGCTTATATACGAGATGCGGCCGGATACTCAGGCGGTCGTCCATGCGCATCCGCCCTGCGCCACCGCGTACGCGGCAGCCGGAATTCCGCTGAACAAGGCGCTGATTTCCGAAGTTGTGCTTGCTTTGGGTTGTATTCCATTGGCCGAATACGGAACGCCGGGTACTCCCGAACTTACGGAACAGTTGCGACCTTTTGTTAACAACTTCGACGCATTATTGATGGCGAACCATGGTGTCGTAACCTACGGAACGAATTTGGAAGACGCTTTCAACCGTATGGATACGGTTGAACATTTCGCAAAGATTTCCATTTATACGAAGATTCTCGGGCGTGAGCGATTGCTCTCGAACGAAGATGTCGAGAAATTGTGGGTTCAGCGGCAAAAGTATTACGGGCTTGAGGACTCGGATGCCAAACCGAAGGACCCGATGTGTCCTGTAACAGACGGAGTATCAGAAACGATCTCTCTCACTCGCGGTGAGTTGATCGACCTGATCGAACGAGTCGTTTCAAATTTG
>DATFXZ010000068.1:0-3061 GCA_035315305.1 Terriglobia bacterium
AAAAGCGTTCGAAAATACTGCTGCCGCACCTCGGCGCGCGTTCGCTGCGCTTCGAGTACAGACAGAAGCGGCGTCGCGCCCTCCTGGTATGCAGCCAAGGCGATCGATCTGGATTCGTCGGCTTGATTCAATAACTCGTTGCGGAAGGTCTCTACTTGTTCTCGAGCAGTCTGAAAGGCTTCATACGCAGCACTGACCTCTGCGACAGTATGACTCTTGGCGACCTCTAGGAGAGCCGTCGCCGCCTTTCGATCCGCTTCGCTGCGCGCAATGCCGGCTTGGTTTCGATCCCTGATTTTTAAAGGAATGTTCACTCCAAACCAGACCGTGTCGTCTGCAGCCACACGTTTATAGCCGAGCCAGGGCGAGACGTCTGGCTTTGCGCGGGCTTGTTCGAGAGCCAATCGTTGTTTTGCAGCTGCAACTTCGCGTTGCGTCGCCCGTACATCAGGTCGTTCTCGAAGCGCTATCTCCAGCAGCGAAGCCAAATCGGGACTAATCAGCGGCAAATCGACGCTAGCCGCCACATCTCGCTTCGCGACGCTATCGTCTTCGAGATTCTCGGCCAACCGAATCATCGCCTGCTTCAAACTGAGTTCAGCCTTTTTAAGCGCGGAATCAAACTTGATGCGCTCCAGACGCACTTTGATGAGATCAGCTTCCGGAATGGCGCCTTCCTGAAATCGCGCAAGGTTGAATTGAACCAGTTGTTGAAACATTTGCTGATTTTCGGTCGCGACCTGGATATCGCGCCGGGCGAGCACCGCTTGAAAGTAGAGCCGCTTTACCTCTGCGATGCCCTTGCGCATCGCGTCGGCGACTCTTGCTTCAGCGGCCGAGATCGTAGTCTCCGCCAGTTGCTCTCGGAGCTTGCGCTTGCCGCCCAGTTCGATGGTTTCCGAATAGGCAATACCAACTTCATACAACTTGCCGAACGGCACTGGGCCAGCAACCGTCATGTTTTCTGCCGTCAGGGACAAGCCTGGATTTGGTCGTAGCCTTGCCGCGATCGCGTCCGCTGTTGTGCGTTCCAAACGATACCGTTCGGCCTGGAGTTCGAGATTACGTTCGATGTATGCGGTGACGACTTGTTCCAGCGTTAATGGGATGTTTGATTCCTGGGCCTGAGCGGGAGCAACGACGGCCATCATTATTATCGAAATCAAAATAGAACTATTGATCATCATTTTGTTCACTTGCGACCTCTCACTGCACTTGGAAATTGCTTAACGGCAGGCTCTCGTCGAGTTTTTCGTTCTTGATATGAAATTGGATGTCGTAATCACCAGGCCGTGGAATGGTGAGCTCAGCAACGTAAATTCCAGTCACTTTTCCAATTCGGCTTACCGTCTGCGCTGCTACCTGTGACGATCCTTTCGGTCTCACGACCAAAGTAACTTCCGCCTTTTCAACTGGAGTTCCGTCGGATAGGTCGGTCAAGTGAATCCGCACCTGACTCGGTTTGCCCGCGTGTAACGGCTCGTATTCGAAATAGTTCTCTACACGATCCGTGAATTCGGTCCGGGATAATGCCTCAGGTTCCGCAGTCGGTGCCGGGGAGGCAGTTGGGTTTGAGGTCGAACAGCCCAGTAGTATTAAGCACAGGATGAGCAGCAGCGATCTCGCGGCTGCCGTCGAGAAATTGTTCATAAAAGTTCGTTTTCAAAAGTTGGATGTAGAAAAACCCGAGCAGACGGAGACACGTACACCTATCCGTCTTGAGACAAGCGGCGAGTTAAATGGTCGGTGGGGATCTAGGAGCTAATCTTGAGCGCTCGGGTGGGCTATGCGTCCGCAAACTCAGCAGCGAGACGACGGCTCGGCTCACCGGCGGTGGAGGAACCATCAAAGGCGCTGAAAACTCCGCAATAGCTTGGAATCCTGCATCGATCGGAGCGGCCAACGTGAACACATCAAGCCACCGAACGTGATCATGCGAATCTTGAGTCTCGATGGCCTTCTCAGAAGTAGAGGATGCATGTTCCAACCCTGGAAGATGCGCGTGAAGAATCGATCCAGCATGGCCGTGATCATCCGCCTCGTGAACGTGGAATAAAGGGGCGGATACCAATGCAAACAGCATTGCACCTACCGCTACACAGGCGCTGAATCGATGCATGGCCACACATTCTCCTGCGCCGAAGACGAGCAAGTCAATGGTAAAGCCTCTGTGCTGTCGTTGCTTTTAATGGCTCAAGAGGAATAAATCCAACGAAGGAAGATGGCAAGAAGCACTCTGTTCGTCCTTGCAAGATCTCGTCTCCAGGGCTTATAACCTGAATGCGAGAATCCAACGACAAGCGATCGCGTAGAACCGTCATTTATCTAGACGGTCAACCTCCTGCACCGCGCTACGGTCAGCGACCGCAGATGGTGGATATAACCGTTCGTCGGAGTATTCGAAGCAGATCATTCCGGTTAACTAGAGGAGAACTGAAGTGAAAACACGATTAAATTCGATGATCGTTGTAGCCATAGCCGCCTGTATTTTTTTATTGGTTCCTTTGATTGCCCGCGGGTTCGCATCTCAAACCGGCCAGCGAGGCCGCGCAAACAAGGTAGATATGGCCGCAGCAGCTCCACACCTTCCGAACGGAAAACCAAGCATGTCGGGAGTATGGGGCCAGGTGCGCCGGGCCGATGTTACCGATCCCAAAATACCTGGGTACGTCAAAGAGCTTCCCTACACGGAATGGGGAAAGAAACAATGGGATTCCTACGATGCGGCGAAGGGTGACTATACGGGGACATGTCTGCCGTTCGGATTGTCCCGGACGATTTACGGTCCGCATCCTATCCAGATCATTCAGGACAACGACAACTTCGTTTTTCTTGCAGAGCAGAACACGTGGTTCCACATTGCCCGGACAGATGGGGGTTCCTTCGACGCGGATCTCCCTCCTTCATGGTTCGGCGAATCAATAGGCCGCTGGGAAGGAGACAAGCTCGTGATCGAAACGCGGAATATCAACGGCTACGCCCGAGTGGACACGATCGGTCATCCGCTCAGCAATCAGGCGAAGCTCATCAACACATTCCGGCGCATCGATTACGGTCATGC
>DATFXZ010000069.1:0-17332 GCA_035315305.1 Terriglobia bacterium
GTCCGATCGATGTTTCGCGTGCCACAATGGGCTTTCTACTTCCGCCGGTGAAGATATTTCCATTGGGTTCGCGTGGCGTGCGTCGATCATGGCAAATTCCGCGCGGGACCCGTACTGGCAGGCCGGGGTGCGCCGTGAAACCATCGACCATGCCGAATCCAAATCCGCAATTGAAGACGAATGCTCAAAGTGTCACATGCCGATGGCTCGATATCAGTCTCGGTATGAAGGAAAAGAAGGGGAAGTTTTTTCACATCTTTCTTTCAATTCCGATGACCGGTTGGACCGACTTGCCCAGGACGGTGTCTCTTGCTCGCTCTGTCACCAGATACAGAAGGCAAACTTGGGCACGCGTGAGAGCCTCGTGGGCGGTTTTCTCGTGGATACGACCCGCCCGAGAGGCGAACGCGAGGAGTTTGGCCCGTTCAAGATTGAAGTTGGCGATAACAGAATCATGAGAACGTCCACCTCCGGATATCGTCCGACGGAGGGTGAGCACATCCGGCAATCCGAATTGTGTGCAACCTGCCACACATTGATTACGACTGCGCTCGGCCCTGATGGCAAGAAGATTGGAGAACTTCCCGAGCAAATGCCCTATCAGGAATGGCTGCAGAGCGATTACAAGGACAACAAGAGCTGCCAGAATTGTCACATGCCGGTCGTTGAGGAAATGGTACGCGTCACGAATACCATGGGCAGGTATCGGGACGGAATGGCTCGCCACATATTTGTCGGCGGTAACTTTTTCATGCAGCGGATGCTGAATAAGTATCGCGACGAGCTTGGAGTCGCGGCATTGCCCAAGGAGTTCGAGGCTGCTGCAACACGCACTGTCCAGCAGCTCGAATCGAAGACGGCGCAGATCGCGATCGACAGCGTCGATGTAAACGCGGGACGATTGCAAGCCGAGATCTCTGTCCAGAATCTGACCGGCCACAAGTTTCCGACCGCCTATCCATCACGCCGCGCCTGGCTTCACGTCACGGTTAAAGATCAAAACGGCCGCTTGGTTTTTGAATCCGGCGCTTTGAATCCGGACGGCTCGATCACCGGAAACGATAATGATGCAGACAAAACTCATTTTGAACCACACTACACTGAGATCAATACCACTGATCAAGTCCAGATCTACGAAGACATCATGGTCGGACCGGACAATGTACCAACGACAGGTCTACTCACGGCCCTACGCTTCATTAAAGACAATCGGCTCCTGCCGAAAGGATTCGACAAGCGGAAGGTTGAACCGGAAATAGCGGTTCAAGGCGCTGCAGTGAACGATCCGGATTTCGTCGGTGGTGGCGACAAGGTCCGCTATTCCGTTTTTGTTGGTAATGCACAAGGTCCGTTCCAGGTGGAAGCCGAGTTCTTGTTCCAGCCGATCTCGTACCGATGGGCCAATAATCTGAAGCCGTACAGAGCCATGGAGCCGCAGCGATTTACGCGGTACTACGATGCGATGTCAACGGGTTCAGCCGTATTACTGGGGCGTGCATCCGCGACGAAGTAGCTGGATAAAATTCCTTCCTCACGAGGTCTCAAACAGCATCGCCCTCATCGAGGCCGAGTAATCGAAGCCTTCAATCGGAAAACGCACAGAATCGTTCGCGTCAGTCACGGCATAGGCATAAACGATCGGTAAAAAATGGTCGGGCATCGGGTGCGAGCGGCGGGCATCGTCCGACGCGGGCCACAGTTGAACTAGCGCCTTGTCCTCGCGGGCGATAAGAATCTCTTTCAGTCGCTCATCAAAACGGTGAGCCCATTCTGGAACGGCCGTGTCACCTGTTTGCATTCGAAACATTAAATCGCGAAGGTTGTGTGTGACATTACCGCTGCCCATGATGAGCACCATCTCGTCGCGCAACGGTCGAAGCGACTTCGCCAATTCAAAATGCTCCGGCACGGCGAGATTCCGATCGATACTTAGCTGTATCACCGGAACATCTGCCTCGGGATACATCCGGCGAAGAACGCTCCATGCCCCGTGATCGAGACCCCATTGATTATTCAGTTCGGCACGGCCGCGGCCGATTAGATCGCGCAAACGAACAGCGAGTTCCAGGTCACCAGGCGCGGGATACTGAACCTCATGAAGCTCTGGAGGAAATCCGTAAAAATCGTGAATCGTCTGCGGACGTTCGTTGCTTGTAATGAGTGTTCCGTCGGTGTACCAGTGCGCCGATACCACCACGACAACCCGGGGCCTTGGCACTAATTGCGCCAATGAACGGAAACCACGGCTCCACTCATTGTCTTCAATTGCGTAGAGCGGCGAGCCGTGTCCGACGAATAATACCGGCATTCGCGCGCTCATGACGCCTTAGACATTCGCGAGAACGGTGCGAGGTTTGTACAAATCCGAGAGGTACTTCAGTTCATCAGCATCGAGTTTCACCGTTAAGGCCTTGACCGCGTCTTCAAGGTGGTGCCGTTTGCTCGCGCCGATGATTGGTGCCGTAATCCCCGGCTGATGTAGAACCCAAGCCAGTGCAATCTGCGCGTTATTGAGGCCGCGCTTCCTGGCAAGCTCAGTGACGCGATCAACGATCGCGAAATCTTCCGGCCGGTAGTATTGCCGGCGCGAATATTCGTCTGTTTTTGCACGTACCGTCTCGCCATAGTCTTCCTTGCGGCGATTGCCGACAACGAATCCGCGTGCAAGCGGACTGAACGGTGTGACCGCGATTCCTTCTGCGCGGCACAATGGCAACATCTCGCGTTCCTCTTCCCGGTAGATCACGTTGTAATAATTTTGCATCGTGGAAAAGCGCGTGACACCCAACAGGTCTGCCGTGGCTAGCATTTTCATGAATTGCCACGCATACATGGCGGACGCGCCGACGTAGAGTGCCTTCCCTGCGCGTACGATGTCATCCAGCGCGCGCAAGGTTTCCTCGACGGGTGTCGAGGCATCGAAACGGTGAATCTGATACAGGTCGACGTAGTCCGTACCCAAGCGACGCAGGCTGTTGTCGATAGAATGCATGATGTGTTTGCGCGACAAGCCACGGTCATTGGGATCGTCGGTCATTGGCATGTACACTTTCGTAGCGATGATCACGCGGTCGCGCCCGGGTCCAAAGTCCTTCAATGCGCGGCCGACAATCTCTTCGCTTTTTCCGACCGAATACATGTCCGCTGTGTCGAAGTAATTGATACCGAGTTCCAGGGCTTGTCGAAGAAATGGCCGCGCCTCTTCTTCTTCAAGTATCCAGGGCCTCCACTGCTTTGAGCCGTACGTCATGGCGCCAAGGCAAAGACGGGATACTTTCAGTCCAGTGGGTCCAAGATTGATGTAGTCCATAGCATCGGAGAGTCTAGCACGCGTCGTTCGTGGGTTAGCGGCGATTAAATGAAAACGATTTTCATTTTCATTGACAAGACCGTTGCCCGGAAACCATAATCTGATCCGTTGAAAAACAAGAGAGGGATGCACCGGTGCAACGGCGCATCCCTCGGGTTCGCGCGGGTGGAATTTATGGGTCCTAACCAGCGCGGGTGCTGATTGTACCCCCAACGGCGCTGGCTAGTCATCCTTCCCTTCCCGGAGTCTGCAACACATTTCGTGAAACCGGCGATACGGAAACAAAAGTCTTTGGAGGTATGCGATGGCGCGGAAACTTCTCTCGATCGCTTTAATTGTCGGCGACTGTCTTTGTTATGCGTATTCCCAAACTCCCGCATTCGCGATTCAAGGAAGAATTCTCGACGTCACGAGCAGCGCCATCGCAGGCGCTCAGATCACCATAATTCCGAGTTCCCACGCCTCCGACGCTTCTGCCCTTTCCGACCAGAACGGTGAATTTTCGCTGGCTCTCTTAGCTGGCAAGTACACGATCAAAGTTGCGGCAAAAGGGTTCGAGGAAATTTCTCAGACGATCGATCTTCAGGAGACAGTCTCTCAGGACTTTGTCCTGCAGGTTGCTAGTGTTCATGAAATGGTTACGGTCAAAGAGTCACCCGGTTACGAGGTGTCCATTGTCAGCAGTGCCACGAAGACCCTGACTCCGCTGCTGGACATTCCACAATCGATCAATGTCGTAACGCAGGAGCAGGTCCGGGATCAGGCGATGTTGAGTTTGGGTGATGTCGTTCGATACGTACCCGGAATCACTGCTCATCAAGGAGAGAACAATCGAGACCAGATCATCATCCGTGGCACGAACTCATCCGCTGATTTTTTCGTGAATGGTGTGCGAGACGATGTCCAATACTATCGCGACCTCTACAATCTCGAACGAATCGAAGCTCTGAAAGGTCCCAATGCGCTGATCTTCGGACGCGGCGGTGGTGGAGGCGTAATCAATCGAGTGACCAAGGAGGCGGGCTCCACCCCATTGCGGGAAATGATGCTGCTGGGTGGCTCTTATGGGAACAAACGACTGACTGCGGACTTTGACCAGCCTCTGACAGACAATGTGGCTTTCCGGCTGAACGCGATGATTGAGAAGTCGGATAGCTTTCGCAAATATGTCAACCTGAAGCGGTCCGCTGTCAATCCGACTTTGACGTTTACCCCGAGCACCAAAACAAGGGTCACGCTCGGTTATGAGCATTTCAGCGATAGACGCGTCGCCGACCGCGGCATTCCGTCGTTTCAAGGCAGGCCGGCGGATATCGATATTTCAACGTACTTTGGTAATCCCGACGACAGCTATGTTCAGGCGCGTTTGAATCTCGGCTCGGCTTCCGTCGAGCACCAAACCGGCAGGCTCAGTATTCAAGACCGCGTGTCGTTCGGGGATTATGATCGCAGTTACCAGAACTTTGTGCCTGGTTCAGTCAATGCGGAGAAAACGTTAGCCGGTATTTCCGCTTACAACAACGCGACGCGACGACGGAATGCATTCAACCAGACCAACCTAATTTACGGCGGATCGACGTGGGGTATCCGGCACACGATATTAGCCGGCGCAGAGATCGGTCGCCAGCTCACAGATAATGTTCGTAACACCGGCTACTTCAACAACTCCACGACATCTATTTCCGTTGCGTACCTCAACCCCACGACCCAGACGCCCGTCACATTCCGCCAGAGCGCCACTGACGCGGACAATCATCTGGAGACGAATCTGGCTGCGACGTATGTCCAGGACCAGCTCGAGGTCTCCCGCCATCTTCAGGTGATCGGAGGTCTGCGGTTCGACTACTTCGACTTGCAATATCTCAACAATCGAACCAACGAAAGTTTGCGGCGAATCGATAAGCTCGTCTCACCGCGCGTGGGAATCGTGCTCAAGCCGGCTGGGCTGTTATCGATCTACGGCACCTACAGCGTTTCTTATTTGCCGAGCTCCGGAGACCAGTTCTCTTCCCTCACTTCGGTGACCCAACAACTGAAACCGGAAAAGTTCAACAATTACGAGCTGGGGATGAAATGGGATATCTATCGAAATCTCTCGTTAACCACCGCCGTGTATCGATTGGATCGCACGAACACGAGATCGACAGATCCCAACGATCCGACCAGAATTATTCAAACCGGACGAACTCGAAGCAACGGTTACGAGGCCGCATTAAATGGACGGATCACCGGGAGCTGGAAAATTACCGGGGGTTATGCCTACCAGGATGCATTCATTGCCAGCACCACGATAAATGCAGCAATCGGAGCGCGCGTCGGACAGGTCCCGCGTCACACTTTTTCACTATGGAATAACTACCAGATCGTGCCCAGGTTGGGCGCCGGCTTGGGAATCATCCATCGATCAGACATGTACGCCGCCATCGACAACACGGTCACGCTTCCGAGCTACACGCGTGTGGATGCTGCCGTCTTTTTCCCGCTAACTGAAAATATGCGTTTTCAAGCAAACGTGGAGAACATTTTCGACAGGAAGTATTACGTCAACGCGGATAGTAACACCAATATTTCTCCGGGCTCTCCACGCGCTGTCCGGCTTGGACTAACAGCAAGGTTTTAGTCCGGTTAACTACAAGTCCGATCACGTCGTAGCCGCCCCCGCAGGCCTGTCCCGGCTTGACCTGTCCGTCCTGACCCGACTGAGGGATTCCCCTGGCCAGCAGTTCAGCTCGTTTAGAATGCCACTCGTTTGTAACGATCGACCATTCATTGGAATCGCGTCGGCGGATCTGAAGGCGATAAGTACAATCCTCGGCTACTTCATCTGGCAGGGTGTGCGTATGCAACTATCAAAGCGACTTTCAATTGTGTGGATTGTTCTAGCTCTCGGTTTTTCGGGAATCGGAGCATCAGCCCAGTCGGTGGCGAGCGGCACTATTGAAGGCACTGTTGTTGATTCGACCGGTGGGGTTGTGGTCGGTGCGACTGTCGAGATCACAAATCCCCTTACGGGATTTCAACAAACGGCAGTCACGGACGCCATGGGCGTATTTCGATTCATGAACATTCCGTTCAATCCATATCACATCCAAACCACCCAAAAGGGATTCGCGCCGGCCGCACAGGACGTGAACGTTCGTACCAGTGTTCCAATCCCGGTAAAAATCACGCTCTCAGTCGCAGGGCTCTCTGAAACCGTCCGCGTCGAGGCCGGAGCCGGAGACATTATTGAAAACGTTCCTTATGCCCACGCCGACGTGGACGTTTCAACACTGGATAAATTGCCCGTGCTCTCGCCGGCATCCGGCCTGAGTGACGCGATCATGCTTGCTTCACCTGGCGTCGTCGCGGACTCCAATGGATTCTTTCATCCGCTCGGCGATCATGCACAAACCTCGTTCGCGATTGATGGACAACCTATCAACGATCAACAGAGCAAAGCGTTCTCCACTCAGGTTCCGATCAATGCGATCCAGAATATGGAAATCGTAACCGGGACCCCGAACGCTGAATTCGGCGATAAAACGAGTCTCGTCGTTAATGCGACGACACGTTCAGGCCTTGGCTTGACGAAGCCGCGAGGCGAAGTGGTTGCGCAATACGGTTCCTTTGGTGCTCCTTCCGTGGAAGCCAACGTCGGTATCGGAGGACAGAAAGCCGGCTTTTTTATTGCGGCAAATGGACTGCGGTCCGGCCGATTCCTGGACACGCCGGAGTTCAATCCGATTCATGCAATAGGAAATAGTTCGAATACGTTCAACCGTTTCGATTTTGTGCCGACCAGCAAAGACGTTATCCACGTCAATTTCATGATTGCTCGAAACTGGTTCCAGACGCCGAATTCGTTCGATCAGCCCGATCAAGATCAGCGTCAGAAGGTCGTCACGCTGGACTTCGCTCCCGGATATCAACACACGTTTAATGCAAGAACATTGCTCACAATCAATCCGTTCGTTCGGCAGGACGACGTTCACTACTATCCGAGTCCGGACCCGTCCAACGATGCGCCTGCGACAGTTTCACAGAACCGCCGGTTGACGAACTGGGGGGTGCGAGGTGATGTTTCCTATAGCATCGCGCACCACAATTTGAAAATCGGTGGACAACTAATGCAGACCCACCTGCAGGAAAAGTTCGCTCTGGGCATAACAGACTTCACGTTCAATGCACTTTGCCTGAACAGCGACGGCGATCCGCAGGATCTGCCGACAGTGACAAGTACGTCACAATGTGCATCACGTGGTTTCGTACCGAACCCCGGTTTCAATGCAGGATTGTTGCCCTTGGATCTAACTCGCGGAGGATCGCTCTTCCAATTCGGTTCCGCTGGAAACGTGAACCAATACGCGGTTTACATTCAAGACGCGATGACGCTAGGTCATCTCACCTTAAACCCTGGTCTACGTGTGGATCACTACGATGCCGTCGGAATTATTCAGGATACGGAAGCGCAACCCCGATTCGGTGTTTCGTATCTCATCGCTCCCAGCAACACAGTTTTGCGGGCAGGCTATGCGCGAACCATGGAGACCCCTTACAACGAGAATCTATTGGTCGCAATTTCGCAGGTAGCATCCCCACTGATCGAGGCATTTTCGGAGCAAGGTAGCGCGCCATTGAATCCCGGACATCGTCATCAATTCAACTTGGGTGTACAGCAGGCACTCAGCAGATATGTCCAAGTCGAAGCTGATTATTTCTGGAAATACACGAACAATGCATATGATTTCGGTGTCCTCTTCAACACCCCAATCGCGTTTCCGATCACTTGGCCGAAATCCAGACTTGATGGGTTCTCGCTGCGCGTGAGTTCAACGAACATCAAAGGCCTCCAATGGTACACAACGATGGGACACAACCGCGCCCGTTTCTTCACTGAGGATGGCAGTGTCTTTCGAATCGACCATGACCAGAATTTCCAACAGACGACCAATCTACGCTATCAGTGGAAGAAAAACGGTCCATGGGGGGCGTTCACTTGGCGCTACGATAGCGGACTTGTTGCCGGCGACGTCGCAAGCCTTGCGGATGCGCTCGCACTCAGCCCGGCCGAGCAGGCGGCGATCGGTTTCTTTTGTGGTGGGCAGGCAGCCACACCGGATACCGGCATCACGTCGTGCAACACCAATTTCGGCGCTACGCGGCTGAGAATACCCGTGGAAGGTACAGCCGACGACGATCACAATCCCCCTCGCATTGCGCCGCGGCACATATTCGATATCGGTGTGGGCACCGACAAACTTCTCGGGCGGCAGGATGGCTCGCACGTGACGATGCGCCTCACGATCTCGAATCTCACAAACAAAATCGCACTGTATAACTTCCATTCAACATTCAGCGGGACCCACTTCATCGCACCGCGAACCTATCAGGCTTCGATCGGTTTTGTGTTTTAGGAATATGGTCAGTTGATGTACCCTGCTTAACGGAGGCGCCGTTGATGAAAACCTTAGTCCTTGCCACAAGCGCTGCCATCCGTTTGTCTTCTCGATAGACGGCAAACCCCGCGGCAGCTTCTGAATCCCAAACTCAAGCGGCGGCTGTAGTGTGCCTGATGGCGCCTGCCGCATAACTTTTCTCACTCTTTTAAGGCAAGGACATTTCAAATGACGTTGACTCAACTTGGATGGAATTCAATTTACGAAACGGCGTGGAATGGCGCAGATCGAGGCTCGAATTTTCCGGCCCGCGTGATCGAAGTGCACAGGGATGCGTGGCGCCTTTTATCGCCATCTGTGGACTATCTCGCGAAAATATCGGGCCGACTTCGGCACCGGTTGCTGCGCTCGGAAGACTGGCCGTCTGTCGGAGATTGGGTAGAAACAAATGGCGACGCGATTCTCGACGTCTTGCCCCGACATAGCAAACTGTCGCGCAAGGCAGCAGGCAAGCGAACGGACGAGCAGATTGTCGCGGCCAACCTCGACACGGTGATTGTCATGAGTGCGCTGGACCGGGACTTCAACCCGCGACGGTTGGAGCGATATCTAACGGTCATTTGGGAAGGCGGTGCACGGCCGGTAATCGTCTTGAATAAAGCCGATCTTTGTGATGACGTGATGCGCCTACGGCTCGAGGCAGAAGCAGCGGCTCCCGGCGTGCCCGTCTGTGCCATCAGTGCTCAAGATGGTGTGGGACTCCACCAACTCGACCCGTTCTTTCGGTGCGGTGACACGATTGCCGTCGTCGGATCTTCGGGTGTTGGTAAGTCGACATTGACAAATCGGCTGTGTGGAGTCGACCGTCAATCGGTGAATCCTATTCGCGGTGACGGCCGTGGACGGCATACCACCACTTCCCGAAGTCTCATCGTGCTTCCGTCAGGCGCGCTGTTGATCGACACGCCTGGAATGCGCGAAGTCCAGCTTTGGGCAACCGAAGAGAATCTGAACTCTGCCTTCGAGGAGATCGAACAGCTCTCACCGCAGTGTCGATTCCGCGACTGCCGGCATGTTACCGAACCCGGCTGCGCTGTTCTCTCTGCTTTGAAAAACGGGGAAGTGTCGCAGGATCGGTATGACAGCTTCATGAAGCTGCGGAAGGAGCTCGCCTTTCTCGAACGCAAACAGGATTTATCGGCCGAGCTGGAACTCAAAAGAAAATGGAAGCGAATTCACAAGGCGCATAAGGCGATGAAGAAGATGCGGCTGTAGAACGCGCTGACAATATTGGGTCGGGAGTATTCCCCTCCTCGTGAGGAGGGGTGGATGCGGCATCAAGAAAATATCGGCGAAGCCCACCTTAGCGCCGCAGACGGGGTGGTCGCTCGCAAGTAATATTGCGGTGTGAGCGACGACTTTTTCTTGATGGCTGCGCCCTATCGGGCTTGCGCGGGCTCCGCCCGCCGTCCGCTCCAACAAGGATGCTTCGCAGCATTTTTCTTATGTCCCGTCCACCCCTCCTCACGAGGAGGGGACTACTTCCGACTCCTTAACAAGGCTTCGCTTCCTCTGACGGCGCTGACGGACATCCTCCACGATCGCGAACAGACATGGGGTCATGAACAAGACGTGAATCGTGGAACTGACCATTCCTCCGATGCTGGGAGCAGCAATCGGTTTCATGATGTCCATGCCGGGTCGCGTGGAGAAAGCGATGGGCAGGAGCGAGAGAATAACTGCGGCAACGGTCATCAATTTGGGCCGCAACCGGGCGGCTGAGCCGTCGATGACGGCCTCGATATACGATTCGCCTGCCGTCCTGCGGGCGAGAGCATCACGTATGAAAATAACCATGATGATGCCGGTTTGAACTGCGATCGCAAACAGCGAAATGTAGCCGACGATCACTGCGGTCGTCATGGGATATCCCAAGATCCATTGCAGGAACACTCCCCCACACATGGCGAACGGAACCGACAGCATGATGAGAAAACTTTCACCCACCGATCGAAAGGCAATCACAAGTAAGCCAAAAATAATGATCAGCGTCACAGGTACAATGAACCGGAGCCGGCTGCGCGCGGCTTCCGTATATTGGTATAGACCCGTCCATTCGATAGAGTAACCCTGGGGCAGCATCAGATTCTTCGACAGGACATCCCGAGCCTTCTCGACATAATCCGGCGCCGTAACATTTTGTAGATCGACGTAGATGTAACCGGCCAGCTCACCATTGTCGTTGCGAATCATCTCCGGCATCTTGCGTACTGCCACGTCGGCGATCTCGCTCAGTGGAATAGACCGGCCATCGGCGGTCACGACAGGCGCTGTTCTGACTTTTTCAAGAGTATCGATGTACTCCGGCGAGTACTGCAAGCCCAGCGGAACACTGGCGTTGTTTGCTTGCTTGACTGCGACGATGTTGTCTCCACCAATGGCGTAGCGAACTGTGTCCATCGCTTCGTCCACACGAACGCCATGCTCGGCCATTCGTTCTAGATCGTTTTGGACGTCGACGTAATACCCTGCCGAGATCCGTTCAGCGATAACGGACTTAGTTCCCGGTATAGCTTTTAACAATGTTTCGATCTGCTGAGAGACTTCCTCGATCGTCGAGAAGTCCGGCCCTTTTACTTTGATGCCGACGGGGGTCTGAATGCCGGTTCCTTGCATCATCACTCGTGCGCGGATCGGCTGTACCCAAGTATTGACGTAGCCGATGATATTCATCGCCTTGTCCATATCAGCGACCAGTTTGTCCTTGGTTACCCCAGGCCGCCATTGCGACCGCGGCTTGAGCAGGACTGTGGTCTCTACCATGGAAACCGGAGCCGGGTCCGTCGACGTGTCCGCTCTGCCAAGCTTTCCGAAAACCCGATCGACTTCAGGAAACTCCTTCAACTTCTTGTCCATCTGCTGCAATACCCAGCCCGCTTCCCGCGTGGGTAAGCCCGGCAGTGTGGTCGGCATATAGAGAATCGAACCTTCGTCGGTCTCGGGCAGGAAGTCCTTCTGAAAGCGGCTCAGCAGTAATGCCGCCGGAATCAGGACCAGCATACCTAGTGAGGTGAAGGCGTAGCGATGCCGGATCACACGACTGAGCACGGATCGATAAATTCGCACGGGCCCGCTGTCCTGATAGCTTTGAAACTCGCTGCTGGGACGTCTGAAGAGTCGGAAAATGAGAATCGGAATTAGGACGACGCTCAGGACAACGAACTCCGGCAGGAGTTCCTGGGTAAAATTTCGAAACATCGCAGCCGCCAGGACTAAACCGCCAATGATACCGAGCGCAACCAGATATTGTAGGGGCGGTCTGCGACCGCCTGTGCGGCGATTTGTTGATGCTTCGCGCTGTCGCGCTTGCGCTTCGCGGACCGTCCCTACAGACCGGTTCTCTCGCTCAAAAATCCAGACGACGATAATCGGCAGCAAGAACAGCGTCAGCAGAGTCGAGAACGCCATCGCAAATGTCTTGCTATACGCCAATGGATCAAAAAGCCGCGCTTCTCGCTCTTCGAGGAAGAATACCGGCAGGAAAGAGGCCAGGATGATCAACAGAGAAAACACCAGCGGCTTGGCCACGTTCGAGATAGATCGGATGATGATCTCTCTCTTTTCTCCGGGTAACAGCGCTTTCCGTATTGATAGTTCCGCCGCGCAATTTTCGACAATCACGATTGTTGCATCAGCGATCTCGCCGATCGCGATGCACAGGCCCGCTAAAGAAAACAGATTAATGGTCTGCTTGAATCCCGCCAGCGGCAACGCGGTAAACGAGACGCTGAGTAAGAGAATGGAAATTGGCCCAACAGCCGTGCGCAAATTTCTGAGGAAGAGTGCTGTGACTAGGATGAGAACGACCAACTCGGTGACCAGCGTCGCGAAGAATTCTTTGAGAGTGGTCCAGATCCAGGCCGAGCGATCATAGGTCGATACGATTTCTACGCCCTTTGGCAATGCCGCGCTAATTTGACGAAGTTTTTCGTGAAGCGAGCGTGTGATCGCAAGGACGTTCTGGTCCTGTTCCATAATCACGACCCCGCCCACGACCTCACCTTTACCGTCAAGGTCCACGGTGCTGCGGCGCAGGTCGTAGCCCACTTGAACGTAGCCGATGTCCTTCAGATAGATCGGCTTTTCATCCTTCGAGCGCCCGACGACCAGAGATTCCAATTTATCCAGCTGGTCATTATTAATAACGCCCCGCAACTGGTACTCACGGTTCGTAACTTCAATCGTTCGACCACCGGCTTCCTGAAATACGTCCTGAACGGCGGTGATCACGTGCCTCAATGGAATGCCCGCATCGGCAAGCAACGGCGGGAAGATCTTCAGTTGGTATTGCTTCTCTAAACCTCCGACTGAAGCGACCTCTGCTACACCCGGTACACTCTGCAGGGCGGGCTTGATTTCGCTTTCATTCAGCAAGCGCAACTCGCGGAGATCGCGAGTTTGTTCGCGATCGACAAGCCCATATTGAAAAATCCACCCCATGCTGCTGGCATTCGGTCCGAGCGACACATTTGCATCGGGAGGAAGCTGCGGGCGAATCGAATTGATGCGATCGAGTACCAGCTGCTGAACTTTTTCTCTACGGGCACTGTTGCTCAAGATGACATAGATGAAGGAATACCCCATGTGCGACGTGCCTCGGATCGCCTGCACGTCTGGAGAGCCGATCAAGGCTCGGATCAACGGCTCCGTGACTTCGCTTTCGAGGAGCAATGGACTCCGGGGCCACTTCACATACACGACGATCTGAGGATCGGAAATATCCGGAATGGCATCCAGTGGGGCAGTTCGGATGGAATACACACTGAGCAGGATGCCTGCCGCTACAAAGATCAAAACAATGACCCTGAAGCGAATGACATTCCTAATGATGGTGCTGATGCTCATTCCCTGCCGGATTCTCTCCGCTGGATTTTAATTTATATTCGGAATCAATGAAGAAGCTGCCGATCGTGACAACCTGATCTCCCTCGCTGAGTCCATGAAGAACCTGGGTGTAGAGTTCTCCTTGAACACCGGTATGAATCTCCTGAGGTACGTACATGCCGGGATGATGCTGCAGATAGACAACGTGCTTATCGCCTTCTTCGATGATGGCTTCGTTTGGCACAGAGAGGAATTCGCCACGATCTACGACAATTTCGAGGATGTAATTTGTGCTCTCTTGTCGCCCTGTGGAAGAGAGTGTCGCCTCGACCATAGCTTTTGAACCCTGCGGAACCACGCGCGTTACTCGAGCCTGATACATCGAGGATTTCGACTCCAATGAAAACGCCCGTACGCGTTGCCCGACCTGAATCAAGCCGGAGTCAGGTGGATATACGTACCCGGTCAGGGTTTTCCCTGTTTTATCGATTTTGCCTGCGGTGCGAATCCAGGTTTGCACGGGTCGCACGGCCGCCTTGCCCAACGTCAGAGTAAGATCCACAGCCTGCTTATCGTCAACGGACGTGCTCAGGTTAGGCTTGGGCCGCGTCCGGCTTCGGACGTCCTGAGCGGCGGTGAAGAGACCGCTAGAGGTTACTAGAACGATGCTGAGTATGGTCCTGCGAAGCATAGTGGGCTAGAGCGTATCCGCACCGCGGAGCGGTGTAAGGAAAATAGCCAGGCGTACGCACAAAACGCGTACGCCTGGCTAATTTTCCGGCACCGCTGCCGGTGCGAACTCGTCAATGGCAATAGTTATCCTTGCTGTCCATGATGTGGGTCCCCCAAGGGAACAACCCCACATTGGAAACTTTCTCAAATGTATCCGTCTTGGCATCGATAATTACGACTGAGTGCGTCGTCGATTCGGCCAAATAAATCTTCTGGTCCGCCGTATCGGTCGTCGCAGTTTCTAATTGAACGTTCGTGCCGATCTTGATACGTCCCGCTGGCTTCAATGTCTGCATGTTGTACACGTATACGAAGCCCGTGGTAGAACTGATCACGAAAGCCTTGCCAGCCGCGAAATTCACACCTGTCATATTTGGACCGGCTTCAAGCGTCGCCGCGACTTTGTTGGCCTTGAGATCGATAATTGAGATCGTCTCGTCGCCATTGTTGAGCGTGATTGCGTATTTGCCGTCATGGTTCATATAAATACGCCACGGCTCCTTACCGACTCTGATGACTTTCACGACCTTGTCTTCTCGTGGATCGATCACACCGACAACACCCAAATCCGTATCGGCCGCGTAAAGGAATCGCCCATCGTTGGATGGAGCTGCGATGTTGATGCCCTTGATCTCACCAAGATATTTGTCCGGATCCAGCTTCGCTACGCCTGGAACATCAGCCACCTGAATCTTCTTCAGCAGTTCATGACGTCTCACGTCAATGACGCCCACCCAATGTGCGCCGTAGTTGCCCACATAAGCCTTCGAGCCGTCCGGCAAGAAGGTCACGTTCAGCGGTTCGACCAGACCAGGAATGGTCTTGATTTTCGTCAGCGACAACATGTCGATGACGGATATCGAATCACCCTCGGGATTGCCTTGGTAATACCAACGTCCATCGGGCGAAAAGGACAAATGTTCGGGGGCGATGTCCGTCGGAATCACCTTCACGAGTTCCAATGTTCGTGCGTCGATGATGTAAGCCTTGTTGGCGCGTGTGCCTCCCGTCACGACGTATCGCCCGTCCGGAGACATCATGACCATATGGGGATTAACGTTGTTACCTAAGAAGGTCCGGCCCACGATCTTTTTGGTTTTGATGTCCATGAACGCGATATCGTTCGAGTCTCGATTCACGATCATGACAACGGAAGTCGGATCGGCCACTTTGATATCTGCTACTGGGCGGGGCGCAGTGGCGACCACACCCGTGACAACCAGCAAAGCGGCAATAATCATGACGAGTTTTGCGTTAATCATTGCTATCCTCCAGACGAAACAATTGTACCTAAAAGGCCGCTGCCAGCCGTATACCGGGGACAAGGAAACCCTGTTTCGGAGCGTCAGGCCGCATTTCGAGGACATGCGTCAGGTGTAATGAAAGCTTGAGCCTCTCGGTAAGTTGGAAATTGTAATAGCCTTCGGTGAGATGTTCCCGTCGGGCATCCACTAGTTGACTCTGCGAATAACCTACCGCCCAGTAATCACCGGGATTGAAGACAAGGTGATTTCGGAATTGGAATCCGCCACTATAGAACCGGTCCCTTTTATCCTGATTCTGCGCCGCGCCATATCGGCCGAATAATGTCACCGTCGGAGACAAGCGCTGATCGAAGCTGATGCCGGCGCCAGCCCGGTGCAGCGGCCCCTCAGCGTCCTTTCCAGTGCTGTTAACCCGGTACCACACTCGATAATTGCCCTCACCCAAACCGAATGGGTTCAAGAAATAACCAACTTCCGCCAGGCTGAAAATGGAATCGGACAAGCTGGTCGCCGCAGGATTACTTTGCTGAAAACCGATTTTGAAGTTGAGGCCCTTCTTGGGATCCAATACGGCGGCGAAGCCCGAACCGTTAACAGCCAACCCTAAAGCAGGATTGTTTACCAGTGAATCACTTAAGAACTGCGACGTCTCGTCATTCGCAACGGCGTTGTGATCAAAATAGTTCGTCAAATCCAGGCGACCCGCGCTCAATGCCAGCCTTTGTTTAAACACTTCTGTTCTAAGCCACGCTTCACGCAAGTTCAATTCGTTTTGACGAACCAATCGAGCCGTATAACCGTTCAAGAGAGTCAACGCTGAAACTTCCAGATCCGGTGGCGTGCCGCTCAGTCCTACGACGTCGGCGTAGAACATGGTGTGCTGAGCCACCTTTGCGGTAAAGAACAAGTCTGCGTTCGCCAGTTGATATGCATGTTTATCCGCGTCGGTCTTTTCTCCCGTTGTCCGAAAGGCGAACTGCGGGATGATGGCCGCGCTGACGCCCAACTTCACGCTTCGCTTTTCCTGCTCTCCCAGGGCATCCTCAATCTTTTCGTTGATTGTCTGGCGACGATACACACGTTCGCGTTGGTAGGTCACCTTCTTCTTTGCGCCGGGTACCTCTTTGTCGTACTCATTGCCGTTTTTATCGACGAAGACTTCGATGCGCTTGACGCGAGTTTCGGGTTCGGACAGTACCGTGCTGGCTTCGAGCGAGTTAAGCCGCTCTTCCAGCACTCGAATACGCTCGACTAGAACCTGATTATCCGTTGGCGCCGGAGCGCCGGCAGGTCTGGCAGAAGTCTCAGCTCCTGGAAGTTCGAGAAGCTCCAATCTGATGTTCAAAGTTTGCGTGCTCGGCACTTTGAGCTCTTGCGATGATCGCCCATATCCCGGCGCGTCGACTTGCAGCACATATTGGCCTGGCGGGATTTGCGTCAATGTAAACGATCCATTCGCAGCGGACCGCGCTGTGAATTGCTGACCCTGCGCCATTTTCATTCCGGGCATCGCGGGGGTCCATGCACCAAGCGTCACTTCAGCGTTGGCAATAACAGCACCCTGAGCGTCGGTGACCCGTCCCGTCACGGACGAAGTTTGAGCCGCGGCTGCAGCCTGAACAGGCGGCTGGGCACTCGCGGCCAATACGGCGCCGGACTGCTCGCGCTCACCCAACTCCCTTTCAAGGATCGCGATTCGCTCCAGAAGCGCCTGGCGATCACCTTCCTCGCTCGTCGCGGGTGTTTGTTGTGCGATTAAACCC
>DATFXZ010000070.1:0-4096 GCA_035315305.1 Terriglobia bacterium
TCCTGTTGTCCGAGCTTTGAGATCGTAGCGAAAGAGCAAAGTTCGATGTGATTCTCGGCAAGAAATTCAGGGATTCGACTGTTGCACAAAACCTGCAACTCCATGATTCGTTCATCGCTGTACATGCTATCAAAATCGATCCGCTTGGCCGGATGGCAGCCGAGTTCTGTGATACCTGGCTCCAAATCCGTCAACAGTTTCATTAAGGCTTCTAGCATGATGTTATCCGATAGAGGTTTTCCAGTACTTGTCTGACCATAAAACGCCCCGCAATATCGAATGTCTGAGTAAAGACGCAGAGGAGCACCGATCTCATGCGCAATTTTCATGAGAATCGAATGTACAGATTCAGCGCGGTGCACGTGCTGGTGGGAATCGATGTGAGTGGGGTTTCGGCCCATTAATTCGTTAAACGTCGAAAACTGGCGGGATATTTCCTCTTCGACTGCAGCATGATCGTCTTTTCGAACGACTTCATACAACAATATCCACTGGTTGATCCGATACGTCCATTCTCCCAGATCTAGGTGGAGTCCCACGCTGAGGTCGGGATGAGCGCGGGCATAACGCGCTGCTTCAGCCGCGTCAGGCCACCGAACCATCAGGCTTGCGCTTCTGACAACGCCGCGCTCGAAGGCTTCGACAACTCCATCGTTGATGCCGGCGCTCTGGCCGAAATCATCTGCGTTGACGATGAGGCGTTTTGTCGAAGGCATTTTACTCGGCGCTCAGGTCTTCGATAACCTTAGCTAGTACAGTCTCGGCCCTGAAGTATTCGTTTGCTATAGCCAGTGCCGACCGGCTATGCCTATCGTAATCGGATCTGATAGCTTCAAACGCAGTAAGAATATCGTCAATGGTATTGAACGCGAACAACCCTTCCCCTGTCGGTAACACTTTGCCGAATCCGGTATCTTGTGTGATCACCGGCCGGCCGGCCGCGAGGTAGCACGCGCTGCGTTCGCTGAACCACCCGCTCTTTAAACGCACATTCTGGTCTCTGGCGACAGTGAACTCTCCCCGGGAAGCAATGATGTACGACCGATACGACCATGGATCGGTCGTAAAGGCGTGCGCATCGTTAAGTTTCCAACCGTTTGACATAAGGAGGACGAGCTCTTCTTCCGTCATTCCTTGAGCAGGGATCAAGTCACCGAAGCCCGGGCGCGTAACTTTTGTATCCACCAAACCCATTGAAAGCTCGATGGGTTCAGTGACCAACTTAGGAAGCTCAATGAATTTCATGAATTCACGATCTTTGCTCCAGTAGTAGGTCTCTCCGGCAAACTGAATGTCGTGCCCGCCCTGCTTCCAGTTGCAAACGGTGGTGAATTCTTTCCGTGTTGGAGGTCCATCCTGCCAGAAATCGATAAGAACCGGCTGACGGCTCTTAGACCGGAGCCGTGGAAGCGACGGTATTGGGCAATCCGGGCTTCCTATGTTTTCTCCATAAGTCACAAAGTCATCGTGTTGATCGATCGTCCTCCGTGCGATGCCGTCTCGATTGGCGAACGCCAGTTCATGGTACACGGGATCGGTGCCGTAGTAGACAAGTCTTCGCACCTTGAGCTGCTGCTTTGTCCGTATTCGAGTGGCTCCCGCGACGTTCAATACCAGGTCTGCATCCGCTAGCAGACTTTCCGCTTTTGCTTTGCTCATGCCCAGCCATTCATGGTCCGAATAGCTTCTGCGATAAGCCCACCGATCAGCAAAATCAAAAGCGTCCGCAACGCGCGCGAGATATGGGAGCGCGTAGTTGGAGTCATTCACTTTCATTTTGCGGATGGGGTCGTAGGGCCAGACGGAAGACACTTCCATGTAGTAAACGTCATGTCCAAGACGTCGGAGGCCGGCGGCAATTTGCATGTGCATCCATGCCATCCCGGCATACGGCATCGATGCAACCGTACCCACAACCACAATGCGCAGCGGCGTTACCTTACCCTTCCGCACCGAAGAAAGTTTTCTCACGGACACATCATCCGAAGCCCATCACCGATTTAACGCCTTTTCCAGCCCGATATCGGGCGCGGTCACACGCGAAAATACCGTATGCACTGTACTCCAACTAAGGCAAAATCTCCTTGATTCTTGAAACGGCGAACAACTGAAAACAACTCACATTCTACTTATTTGGGCGCGGAAAGTGTTGTGAGATCGAGTGATACTCGCGAAAACCTGCATGATTTTTACCTTGGCAGAAGGCGTGCTTCCGTTTGAACCACCATGCGTGCTGGATGCGGATATTTTCAACTGTGCGACGAACTTGCGCTAAACGTCGCGTAGGCATCGCCGGCAATGAAAGTTTCCGCCACAAATCCTGCCGCTCGAGTGAGGGGGTCGCAATCCGGTATCCCCGCAATGGGGAAAGCTTCAAGAGTTTAGGATCATCGTCCGCCACTCACCATTTACAGAAGCAAAACGTGTCTGAAGTGCGTGCCCGTTACGGTCCAAACTTCCAGACTGTTATGAGCCACGTGGAGTCGTTGGCGCCGACATTGGACGAGGTGTAGGAATGTCTACCGTATCGGTCATCAGAGCGCGAGAGACGCGGCTACCGGTGAGTGCGGATCTCCGGCCGTCTGTTTCCGGAAAATTTATCTTTGTAGGTTCTCAGAAATTCTTCATCAAGGGCGTAACGTACGGTGCGTTCCGGCGAAATGACGCGGGCGAGGAGTTCCATGACATCCACAAGATTCGCCGCGACTTCGCGATGATGGTTCGCAATGGAATAAATACCGTTCGTATACAGCACACTGTTCCGCCGAGTGATGTGCTCGATGCTGCCGGCGAATTTCACCTGCGGGTTATCGTTGGTTTGGGCGCAGAACAACACATCGGTCATCTTCTTGACGGAAAAAGCCCACACAAAATCTTTAAGGAGATCCGCGGCAAAGTACGCACGGCCGGGCAACATCCGGCCTTGTTGTCCTATGCGCTTGGTAACGAGATTCCTGCGGGCGTCGCCCGCTGGTGGGGCAGGGAGCGCATCGAGCGATACTTACACGATCTTTACAAAGCGGTAAAGGATGAAGACCCGGAAGCTCTGGTGACATATGTCAATTATCCGAGCACCGAGTATCTCCAGTTGCCCTTCCTCGATTTGTGCTGCTTCAACGTGTTTCTAGAAAAGCAACACGAGCTTCGTGCTTATCTTGCTCGACTGCAGAACATCGCTCTCGATCGTCCTCTCGTGATGAGCGAGTTGGGGTTGGATAGCCTGCGTAACGGAGTTGCAGCCCAGGCGGAGGTCCTGGACTGGCAAATACGGACCAGCTTCGAGGCGGGCTGCGCAGGCGCTGTAGTGTTTTCGTGGACGGATGAGTGGTACCGCTTCGGCGAGGTGCACGATTGGCAATTCGGTCTGACGGATCGGCAACGTCGGCTAAGACCCGCATTGTCGTCGGTCGCTCAGGCTTTCGAAGAGTGTCCGTTCCCGCCGAAAACGGACGTGCCTTTCATGTCGGTGGTCGTGTGCAGTTATAACGGTTCGCGGACTATCGGCGAATGCCTGGATTACCTCACGAAGCTCGATTATCCGAACTACGAAATCATCGTTGTCGACGATGGATCGACGGACAACACGGCGGCTATTGCCCACCGGTATAACGTGCGGCTCATCCGAACGGAGAACCGAGGGTTGAGTGCGGCCCGGAATACAGGGCGGGAGCACGCGCAGGGGGATATTGTCATCTATATTGATGACGACGCCTATCCCGACGTCGACTGGCTGAATTATTACCGGTTGGCATTCCAGGATTCATCACACGCCTTGATCGGCGGCCCCAATTTCGTGCCACTAAATGATCCACCGATTGCCCAGTGTGTGGCGCGTGCCCCCGGTGGACCAACGCATGTTTTGTTAACTGATACCGTCGCTGAGCATGTTCCGGGTTGCAACATGGCATTCCGTAAATCTTCCCTGGAGGAAATCGGTGGATTCGATCCCGTCTTCCGTGTTGCCGGTGACGATGTCGATATCTGCTGGCGTATCCAGGAGAGAGGTTGGACGATTGGATTTGCGCCGGCCGCTGTCGTGTGGCATCACCGGCGGCCCTCGATTCGAACATTCTGGAAACAGCAGCGGGGATACGGC
>DATFXZ010000071.1:0-6336 GCA_035315305.1 Terriglobia bacterium
TTTTCGATTCGAACGCACGGAAACGTCCGTCGTTCGTTGCGCCAATGAAGAGCAAACCTCCCGCTGTAACGATCGGACCACCGGCTCCAGGCGATCCAACATTCTGCTTACCGGGCGGCAACGTTTCATTAAGCCCGAGCGATACCTGCCAGGCAATGTCGCCGGTATTGCCATTAATCGCAACGAGCCTTGCCCAGGGTGGCTTGCTGCAGGGCCAGTTTGCGACCGTCCGTCCATTCTCATCCTTCACCGACGCGTTAAATGCGGGACCATTTACGCGCGTGTATGGAAATTCCTTCGCGAGGTCGAATCCAGGCTCGTATTTCGAATTCTTCTGAATCCAACCTGTAGCCGGCGCATCTTTTGAATTCACGAATATGTAATTCAATTTTGTATCGACAGCGGTCCCGCCCCAATTCGGACCGCCCGTGAAGCCGGGATAAATCAACGATGGGGGATTACCGTCTTTCTTGAATTTCCAGGGAGTATAAGGACCCGCGTTATAAAAGTTCGTCTTGTCCCACAGTTCACGGCATGCTTGCGCGTGTTCCGGCGTCGTATCGGAGGCGGTGACGAGATCATCAACAGTCATGCTCACACGCGTGACGGCGGGCGGCTTAATAGGGAATGGCTGAGTCGGGGGATACCATTCGGTCGGCACGTCTCCCTTTGCCACCGGCCGCTCTTCCACGCCGAAAATCGGCTTGCCGGTGACACGATCTAAAATAAAAACCCAGCCCATTTTGCCGGTCTGCGCTAATGCCGGAATCTTCTTTCCGTCTTTCACGACGTCGAACAGACTCGGAGCCGGTGGGAGATTGTAATCCCAGAGCTCATGATGCACGGTTTGGAAATACCACTTGATCTTGCCGGTCTCGATGTCGACGGCTACCGTGGAGTTGCCATAGAGATTGTTGCCGGGCCGATCGCCGCCATAAGTGTTTGCGCCCGGACTGCTCACTGGAAGATAAACGATTCCTCTGTTCTCATCGACTGTGAGAGCGAACGCCCACACATTATTGCCCGTGCGATTCTTCCAACTTTCAAAGCCCCACGTTTCGATTCCCGTCTCGTTCTCGCGCGGTATCGTGTGAAACTCCCAGAGTTCCTTGCCGGTGCGTGCATCGTAGGCGTGTGTGTCGCCGGGTTCGCCGGCGCTCGTGTCCAATTGAGGCGCGATGTGTCGCTGCCCGGGGCCGTAGAAATTCGAGCCCATCAGGATGACATTCTTATAAATGGTGGGCGCGCCGTCGTAGGGAATCTTCATCTCGATTTCGCCGTTGTTTCCGAAACCGGTGGACGACTCGCCGGTGACGGCATTCAGCGCGACCATCTTCCGAGCGGTTGTGAAGAATATACGAGGCGGATCGTTCTTATCACCCGGCCAATAGGAGACGCCTCGGAAAGAAGCCTGACCTTCCTTTAATTCATGGGACCAGATTTCTTTTCCAGTCTCGGGTTCCAAAGCCACAACCCGATTACCGGAGGGCAGATATATGACACCGTTGACGACGATTGGCGTGACTTCCTGGAAGATTTCGCTCGGGCTGGCTCCTGTGAGCGGCTTACCGTCATGTGGCCTCAACTTGTACGACCAGGCCTGCGTGAGCTTGGAGACATTGGTCGTGTTGATCTGCGTCAGAGGTGAAAATCGTGTGCCGGCAAGGTCTCGATTGAACATCGGCCAGTCCGCATCGGCATTTCGGCCGCTGGGTTTTTGAGCAACTCCACCAATCGCGAGAACGAATAGCAACGCGCCCGCTACAGTCCGCATCAAATCAACTCCGAGGTCTGTCTGTTGGACGGGCGGAATTCTATCACTCTAGGGGTAACGCGGGCAGAAATGGAAATTTCGAAATTGGACGAATCCTGCATCTCAAATCCGAAATCCGAAACCTTAAATTGAACAAGAACCTACAGTCCGGCCAGTCCGACTTGAGATGTCGGATTTCGGATTTGAGATGCAGGATTCGTTCAATTTCAAAGTTTCTGAATCGCGTATTTCGCCGCAGACAATCTCCATAACCAAACCTTTCGCGTCCGTTTCTCCGACGCCGCCTAGGCAGCGGCTCCCGCCGTTTCGAATATCCGATGCCGTGACAAGACAGGCTAGGGCATCGATGACATCGTCCAGCAAAACCCATCGGGCGCCAAGGCTGGCTCGTTCGCGGTGCAACCACGACTCTGAGATGTTCAGTCCGGCACGCCCCAGCAGATCAATGCGTTCGGCGCGGCCACGAGCATCCTTCTTCCTATGCATTAGCGGTCCGCCATTCAGTTGTGCAAACGTCACTTCCGGGTGTACTTCGCGCACATACTGCTGCGTCTGAACAGTCATAACCTCATCGACCTCGCGAATCTTTCGCATGATGTGGAACGCTTGCTTGGAAATGCCGATTCCCATTGAGGACCGGTTCAGCTGTAACGCCTCCGCGAATGTGCGGGCGGGAAGCGCCTTTCGGCAAGGAGGAGAGAAGACACTGCTTGAACGCGGCCAACCGAGGAGTTGCCGCGCATCACGGTCACACGTGCGTGGTTTGTTTTCAGGAATACCTATCGGAATATCAATAGCCAGGACAGAGTCGACTGCGACTTGCTCCAGTATGCAATGAAACTCCGGCGCGATATCGAGGGTTACGTCACGCAAGCCCAAGGGTGCAGTGGCGATGACCCATCCACCGCGACACCCATCGATGCCATATAGCAAGCCGCGTTTACTTCGCCGACGGTCTCCCGAACCTTGCGGAATCGATTGCGACATTCGTCTTCACTTCTTTGATCTTCGCGGTATAGCGCCCATCCAGCCAAGAGAACTTATATTCGAACGGGAACTTAATACCGGCAACGTCACGATAGTCGGAATAATCGATCTGAATGGGAACGCGGCCTACGGGTGAAGGCGCATACCGCACCATGCGCGCCAGCAGAAATGATTGCGGGTCAAAATATAAGGTCGCGAGTAGACCTCTCGGACCGCTTCCCTGAACGACGAGGTAGTCTTTGTTGGCGATCGTGCGCCTCAAACCTACGCGCCAGTTGTTTAGGGCTTGCTTGATCTGTCCTGGAAAGGCCATCTGCGCTTCGAGGCGAGCGCCATCCAACTCACCACCGATCAATTCGTAATCTGCCAACAAACCCCTCGGCGTTCTTATCCATCCATTGCGGCCGTCAAACGCCCAGACGCTATCACCGCGATCGGGATGTTCCTTAAACGTAATGAGTGTGGTGCGCTGGTTCGGCGCTTTCGCGTAGATGGTGAAGTCACCGTCACCGCCGAACTCGCCGTATCCAATGCTGCTTCCTGTGGCGACAAAGCTGGTGAGACCCGCTAAGCGCTGTGCGCCGCCGACCGCCATGATGTAATTGTCCAGAATCTGATCGGCAGAAGGTTGTCCCGCGCCTGGTGGTACGACGTCCTCATCCTCTCTAGGCGGACTGGCGTACAAGTTGTCTAGAGCAATCGTGGTCGTTGGTACATCGCGACCGTGATGGCATGTCCAGCAAGTTACGCGCTGTACTCCTGCAAAGTTAGTGCGATTAATCGTCGCCACCATCTCGATCATCCTGCGGGCGGTCCTTTTTTCCGGTGTCGTGTCGATTACGAAGTCTGCCTGGTCCGTGCCGGCCTTTGGGTGGCAGTCCGCGCAGTCGAAACCCAGTGCCGCGGAAATCACTCCCATGCTCGCCAGGAAATCGTCAACGCTCAGTTCTTTTAGCGTGCTGGTTGTAACATTCTTGAAATACTCTCCAGCTTTCTTGCCGGACGTGGCGGGTGGCGGGCCTTGTGCCGCCGCCGGGTCGACGAACGTAAAGCCACTCCATAGAGTCGTTAATCCAGCGATGACAAGAGTGAGCTTCCACCAGACCTTCATTTAGTGTTCCTCCGTCACATAACTCCCATACTTTGAACGGGCATAGATTATCAGATCAACGTACCAATTCCAGCCAACTGGTCTGATCAAGAACGTGTCTGCGGTTCGAAAGGGAGTTTTTTCGGGAAACATTCCGGACTTCGGACCGTATTATACCGACGAGGAGAATCCGCATGAGCCATAGAACTGCCGTTTGTCTTGCCCTTGCAGCCATGCTGCTGGCCGGCTCCGCATGGGCGCATCACAACATGTCAGCTTTGTTCGACTTCAACGATCGGGTTAACCTAAGCGGCACTCTCACCAAGGTCGACTGGAGAAATCCGCACATAGAATTGATCGTGGATACCAAGAGCGGGGAACAGGTACAAACCTGGTCACTTGAAGGGCCACCACCCTCCTTTTTCCGAGCGCGCGATATCAACAAAAGCGATTTCGAGGGCGCTCTCGGAAAAACCGTCACAGCCGAGGCGAGTCGTGCTCGAGACGGCTCTCGCGCTGGACTTTTGCGTGTCATGACACTGCCGGATGGAAAGATTGTGTCGGCGTGTCCGCAAAATTGCTGAGTTAACGCCTGCCGAGAGGAGATGCGACGTGAACGATTTTTACCGATTTCTGATCATGACGACGGCGGCCTTGGCCGTCGTAGTCGTACTAGCGCTGGCCGCACTTCCAGCACAGGCCCAACTTCCAACGGATCCGGCCGAAAGAGCCAAAGTCGTAGACCAAATCTTTCAGGCCAATGCCCGGCAATTGACGTTATTCGACCGCCAGGGCAAACCGCTCAGCCAGATTGGCACGCGCGACATGTATGGAGCGCCTGCCCTTTCTCCGGATGGCAAGCGCGTCGCTGTGATCAAGGCGGACATAGACAAAGAAACGAATGATCTCTGGGTGCTGGATGTAGCAACCGGCAAAGGAATAAAACTCACCTCCAGTCAGGCGCGAGAGGGAGCAAATTCGCCGGTGTGGTCTCCGGATGGAAGCCATCTAGCGTATGTGGCATTGCGCGGCGGAAATTTCAGCGCGTATCGGAAGGCCTCCACTGGAGAAGGGTCCGAGGAACTCCTGTATAGGAGTCCCGGCATTTTGACGCTTACCGATTGGTCTGTGGATGGACGCTTTCTGAGCTTCTTCTCCACAGATCTTAATGGAGGCGCGTTCTACGCTCTGCCTCTGGACGGGGCTGGAGAGCGGAAACCGATTGAAGTGTTTCGCAACAAGTTCCAGCTCCAGGGCGCACACCTTTCTCCGGACGGTCGCTTCATGTCCTACGTATCGAATGAATCCGGAAGGAATGAAGTGTATGTGCGGCCGTTCAATCCAACCGCGGCCGCGAATGCTGCGCCGGCCAAAGGTCCCTGGCAGATTTCCGAGCAGGGCGCGCAGGGTATGGCCGTTTGGCGTAAGGACGGCAAAGAACTGTATTACATCGCGGCGGATCGTGGACTGATGGCTCTCACGGTCTCGACGTCGTCGCCGGAGTTCGAATTCGCAAAGCCGAAGCTGCTGTTCCGCTCCCCGGATGCGACACCTGTTGGCGCCGGCGCTACGAGTATCACTCCGGATGGCGAACGGGTTGTAATGTCTGTACCTCCGCCGCAACTGCGGCAGCTTACGATGTTCGATCGACAAGGAAACGTTGTGAGCAAGATCGGTCAACCTGGTCTTTATGTTCAGCCCGGGGTCTCTCCTGATGGAAAGAGTGTTGTGGTGATGAGAACCGATCTCCAGACCGGAAATCTCGATATCTGGACATATGACATCGCGACCGGCAAGGGCACCGCGATCACGAATGACGTTCCACCGGAGAATGCACCGATATGGTCTCCTGACAGCAAGCAGGTGGCTTACGTGTCGACTCGCCAGAGCTATGCCGGTATCTATCAAAAGTCGGCGGATGGAACAGGAGATGAAGAACTGTTGTTCCGATATACGCCGGGTGCGGGGATGGTCCTTACGGACTGGTCGCCGGATAGAAAGTTCATGACTTTTTACACTGGAGTGTTGCTGCTGGTTCCACTGCGCGCGGATCAGCAGGCCCTCGATCGGAAGGCTATCGAGTGGCTACGAGAAGATTACGATGTCGCCCAAGGCCGCTTTTCACCCGACGGGCGATTCCTGGCTTTCTTGTCGAATGAAGCCGACCACGAGCACATGCAGGTCTACGTCCGCCCGTTTGACGCGAGTAAGCCCGACGCGCCGGGGCCCGGTCCGGCTGTGCAGGTTTCGAAAAACAAGGAAGGTGCGGCAGGCATGATCTTCTGGCGGCGGGACGGCAAAGAAATGTACTTCATGACACGCGATTGGGAGGTCATGGCGGTGGACATCACCAGTACTCCGACATTTCAAGCAGGGACGCCAAAGCTTCTGTTTAAGCTGCCGGGGCCGTTGGTTGGAAACCCTGCACAGTGGAAAAACGTTACTTCCGACGGCGAAAGATTCGTGTTTGCCATGCCGGTGAAGT
>DATFXZ010000072.1:0-9165 GCA_035315305.1 Terriglobia bacterium
AGCGTATCGATGTCGTCAGGGCGCTTCCAGAAAAAAGCGACGGACCGTTCCGTGATATCTTGCGGCGGCAATGTTTTTGAACCTGGCGCCACTGCGCAAGCATCGCGATTACCGGCTGCTGTATACCGGGCAACTCGTCTCTATGTTCGGGAGCATGATCACGTATGTGGCCGTACCGTATCAGGTATTCGAGTTAACGCATTCCAGCTTCCTTGTGGGAATGCTGGGGGCCTCGCAGCTCATTCCGTTGTTGCTGTTTGCGCTGTGGGGCGGCGCATATGCGGATGCGATGGATCGCCGGAAGCTATTAATCGTTTCGGAGATCGTCATGACCGCAGGGTCACTGGCGCTGGCTATCAATGGAATGTTGGCTCATTCGAGCGTTGTGTTGATCTTTGCGGTAAGTGCGATTATGTCCGCCTGCAATGGGTTTCATCGACCTGCCCTGGATGCCATGACACCCCGTCTGGTCGACCGCGAGGACCTTACCGCTGTCTCAGCCCTGAACTTCTTTCGCTTCTCGATCAGTGCCATTGGCGGTCCGGCTCTCGGCGGTGTATGCATGGCTGCGCTCGGATATCCAGTGACGTACATGATCGACGTATTGAGTTTTCTCGTCTCGCTCATTTCACTTGCCGCGATCCGCAGGATGCCGCCGAGCGATCGTGCCGGCCGGCCTGGAATTCAAAGCATTGTTGAAGGTTTGAAATACGCGCTGGGCCGGCCTGAACTCATCGGGACCTACGTGGTCGACATGGTTGCCATGACCTTTGCAATGCCCATCGCGCTGTTCCCCTCAATGGCAGCCGCTTGGGGAGGCGCAAAGGCGGCGGGCTGGTTGTATTCGGCAATGTCATTCGGCAGTTTGTTCACGACGATTTTCAGCGGTTGGACTTCAAAGGTTAATCGCCACGGCGCTGCAGTCGTGATTGCGGCGGCAATTTGGGCGCTCGCGATCGTGTTTGTTGGTTTTTCTTCCTCGTTGCCGCTTGCTGTTGTTTGTCTGGCAATGGCGGGTGCTGCCGATTCGGTCAGTGGAGTCTTTCGAGGAACAATTTGGAACGAAACCATTCCGAGCGATCTGCGCGGCCGCCTGGCAGGTGTCGAGATGATCAGTTACTTGAGTGGGCCGCTGCTCGGCAATGCGAGGGCGGGTTGGGTAGCATCGATTTCCTCTAACACCACTTCTATCGTTTCCGGGGGCGTCATTTGCTTCGTTGGCGTGCTCCTTTGCATACCGCTTCTTCCCGCTTTTTGGAATTACCACGCCAGTCGTCGTGCCGCCGAAGCAGCTATTGCTGTCGAGACCCGCTAACGGAATTTCAGTGTAGTCCCCTCCTCACGAGGAGGGGACTACGCTCTGCCTTTGTGTCTGTGTGACCCTCAGAGTCTTTCCGCTCAGACTTGCTGCAGGCCTGATACTGCGCTTGTCTCGACGCCAGCAGCCGTACTGTCTTCTGCAAGTTGGCGGTCGGGATGCATTCTGAACGACAGCGCTGCACCGAAGAGCATCAAGGCCATCGAACCCATGAACGGCCAGGTCCAATGGCCGGTTTTGTCCACGATGTAGCCAAACACGACAGGAGAAACAATTGCCGCGAACGCCGAACCGGTATTCATCATGCCGCTTGCGGTTCCCGAGAATTTCGGCGCGATGTCCATTGGAATGGCCCACATCGGACCGATCGTGAATTCCGCGCAAAAGAATCCTGCACTGAGTGCTAATGTGACGATTCTTATGTCGTTCGTGAACAGGACAGGAACCAAAGAAAGGCAGCATAGCGTCATCATGACCGCTACAACGTTGCGTCGGGCGATGTTGAGATCCCTGGTCCTCTCGAACAATTTGTCACTGACGATTCCACCCAAGGTATCGCCTAGAACTCCGGCGAAGAAAACTCCGGACGAGAATAACGCCGAGCTTTGCAGATCCAGGTGATATTCGTTCTTGAAGAACGATGGAATCCAGCTCAGAAAGAGCCACAACGTCCAGCCGTAGCAAAAATAAACGACAATGACGGGAATCATCCGTACTCCGAGCCGCTTCCATGGGACTTGAACGGTGCCTTTCTTCTCGGCGTAGGGCGGCAGGACAGCGAGCTCTTCGTCGGTTATTGCACGGTGTTGCCTGGGATCGTTTCTGAAGTACAGCCCCCACAACAATGCCCAGAACAAGCTGACGACGCCGACCACGATGAATGATCCTCGCCATGAGATCGCGGCAATCAGTGTCGCAACGAGCCAGGGCGTAACGGAATTACCCAATCGCGAAAATGCATGCGTGATCCCTTGTGCGTAACCTCGTTTCGACTTCGGCATCCAGTACGACATCGCACGGGTTGCAGTCGGGAATGTCGCTCCTTCACCAAACCCAAGTACCACACGCGCGACAAACATCATAACGAGCCCGTGCACCATGCCGGTCATGATCGTCGCCCCTGCCCAAATGATGCCGCAAATCGTGAGGGCGATCCGCGGCCCGAACTTGTCTGCTACCCAGCCGCCACTGATTTGGAACAGTAGATATGGATAAGCAAACGCAGAAAAGATCAATCCGGCCTGTGTTTTGGTCAGCGGAATTTCTTTCAGAAACTGATTGGAAGCCATTGCCGTGCTGATGTTCACGCGGTCGAGGTAGGTGAGGAAGTACATCAGGCACAGTAAGCCCAATACGACATTCGTGGCGCGCAGTATGTTGGCTCGCATGGGCTGGTATCATGTGCCGTCTTTGGCAGTGCGTCAACTCAATAGCGCCGTGTCTGACATAATCGAGATCACTTAATCCAGGGGTAGAGGCGAGGACGCCAGACGGTAAGTTCCGGGCGAAAGCATTACGGCGTAACCTTCTTTCACAAGTGCTCGATTTCCCAATCCGGCGTCAGGCCGGGACAAACCTGTGACGCGCGCGAGTTCGCCGGGCACCGTCAATCCCGCTCCGTCGAGGAAGCAGCGGGCGATTTCGCGCAGCGCTAGCTGACGATTAATCCTAAGCGACAACTGTTTCGGGAAGCGCTCTAAGGCCAATCCCCAGAGGTATGTGAGTTTGGGTTGATAAATCACCTCGGTGGGTACGACGACCATCGCGGCCTGAAGCTCATCGAGCGCAAGTGTGAACGCTTTCCGATCCTTTACACCGGATTCTTCGCGGAGGTCCGCCGTTCCCATCTCCCACTCCTTGCGCAGTACTCGGAGGACAGCTAGGGCCCGCTTACTAAAACGCTTCTTCTCGTCGCGTCTGGGCAGACCCCAAAGCGCATTGAAGTACGGGATCATGCGCGGAGCCAGGAACATCGCTTTTCCTCGAACCAGCTTGCCGTAATACACACGCCCGCGGCGCAGGATTTCATCTTTCAATGTCCATGTATGAGAGGTTTCCGGATCCTTCTGAACGTTCCTCGGGATAATGGCATCACGACGCCCACATACGGCAATGTATAACGACGGTCCCGGTTGTCGCGAATCTGTGAAGCAAGTAGCAAAGCCGGCCCGTTCGATGAAACCTTCGGCCTGAGAAGGCGTTTGCACCAATCCCTGACCTTCGCGATGCCAGTGCCCGTCGCGATATTCTTCGATTTCGTCCGGAAGTCGTGTTGGGAGCATGGTTGATGGACTTCAAAAATAGCCGGTGTTAGCTTAACGCCTCCACAAGCTCGACTGTTCGTAATTCCGTTTTGAAGTGCAGGGATAAAGTTTTGACGTCATGATGCAGGACTTGGATATAGGATGCTCCAGCGCGTCCAGAATTTTGTGTCGGGAGGACACCTCGAATGCTTCGGATTGTTGCCACGGTGCTGCTTGCATTGGGCAGTCAGTTTTCAGCGTCCGATCCTTGGGTCAACATGCGGTTCTTCATCGGAACATGGGACGGGACGTCAGTGGGAGAACCTGGCAACGGAAACGTTTCTCGGACCTACGAATTTGTTTCAGGTAATAAGTTCCTGCAGGTTCGTAACAAGTCCACTTATGCGCCGCAGGAAAGGAACCCCAAGGGCGAAGTTCACGAGGATTGGGGAATGTTTAGTTATGACACCACGCGAAGGAAACTCGTATTCCGACAGTTTCACGGCGAGGGCTTTGTGAACCAGTATGTCGTCCAATCACAAGACCGCCAGGAAATCATCTTCGCCTCGGAGGTGATTGAAAACACTCCGCGGGGATATCGCGCGCGTGAAACGTACCGCATTGCTAACTCTGACGAATTTGTCGAGCGATTCGAGATCGCTGAGCCCGGCAGGGATTTTCAAACCTATTCCGAGACGAGATTTCGTCGCGGCAAACGTTGAAGCAGACTTATTCCATGGCCCGCTGGTCCACGCAACATTCGTGCGCTAATGACATGGTTAATTGACTTCGAAAATAGCCGGTGTTAGCGTAACGCCTCTACAGAGTCGAAGTTCGAAATTCCGATTTAAAGTGTAGGGATGTATGGAGAAACCGTCCCGACCCAGGTTTGCAGGTCTCATACTTTTATTCGCGATAGCTACGCTCGTTTGCGTTCCCGCATTTGGCCAGCCGGCGCGCCCTCAGAATCCGCCGGACATAACCGGTGAATGGCGCCTGGAAAGCGACGAGGATCCCGGAGCTTTAGGCGGCCTCGGTCAACCACCGCTCGGCGATTACCTTGGGATTCCATTCAACGACGCGGGACGCCTCCGCGCGGAGACGTCGGCTGAATCGATTTGGGGAACTCCCGAGTATCAGTGCAGGCCACACTCGGCGCCTCACCAGTGGCGGGGTCTTGGCGGTGCACGCATTCTGAAGGAACAAGATCCACTGACGCGAGAGGTCAAGGCCTATCACATCCAGTTCATGCGTTCGTTGGACTGGCCGATCTTCATGGATGGTAGGCCGCATCCGCCGGCATACGCCCCGCACACCTGGAGTGGATTCTCGACAGGAGAATGGGTCGGAAATACGCTGAAGGTGACAACCACGCACCTCAAGGATGGTTATCTAAGGCGCGGCGGTCCGCAAACTACCGACAGCTACACGATGACCGACTACGTCACACGGCACGGTGACATCCTTGTGATCGTTACCGTCATCGACGATCCGATTTATCAGGACGAGCCGTATGTGCAGTCCACAACCTACGTTTACGATACGACCAGCACTGTGGCCACCGAAACGTGCAACGGCTCTTCATTTGCCGAGAACGGCGGAACCGACCGGCATCACGTGCCGCACTTCCTGCCGGGCCAGAACACAGCGTTGACGGAATGGTTGAAAAACGAAGATTGGGTTCCAGTGGAGCCGACCAGAGGCGGTGTGAAAACGATATACCCCGAATACCGATCGACCTTGAATGGGTCCGCCAACGCTGCCGGCCTCAAAGTACCCGCGTCTCGAACGGCCGTATCGCCGGATAAAAACATAGCAGACCAGAGTCCCAAAGACGGACAGGTCCACGTTCTGCCGGTCCAGGGAAACATCTACATGTTGGTCGCGGACGGCACCAACATCACCGCCTCGATCGGTCCGCAAGGAGTGCTGGTTGTAAATACCGGCTCGGCGCAGATGACCGAAAAACTGCAAGCCGCCGTGAATCAACTCGCCGGCGCTGTGGCCGCTGCGCCAACGACCAACAACTGTGCTGGACCAAACTGTCCAGGGATCGCTTATGGCTGGTCGAGTCCGTTCATCAATACGATCATCGGTTCTCCGACGCCTCCAAAACCTCTTCGCTACATCATCAACACCAGCGACGCTGCGGAAAATATCGGCGGCAACGAAAAGTTTGCCACTTCGGGCTTCTTTCCGCGCGGCGGCGGTTTGGGTGGCGCCACGGGCGTGGGTCGGACCGCTTCCGTGGTTGCGCACGAAAATGTGCTCAACCGCATGAGTGCTACGGCCGGCAAACCAGGGGCGATACCGGAGCGTGCATGGCCGACGGATACCTATTTCGATGAGTTCTTCAAGTTACCCGAATACTTCAATGGCGAAGCCGTGATCGTCTATCACGAGCCTGCGGCCAACACGGATGCCGATAGCATCGTGTTTTTCCGTCACTCGGAAGTCATCAGTGCAGGTAACATTTTTTCAACGGTCAGCTATCCAGTCATCGACCTGGAGAAAGGCGGCGGCATTAACGGTGTTATCAACGGCCTCAATCATATTCTCGATCTGGCCGTTGCCGAGTACCGCTCGCAAGGCGGCACCTGGATCATACCGAGTCACGGGCGGCTGTCGGACACAGGTGACGTCGCATCTTATCGCAACATGCTTGTCATGATTCGTGACCGCGTTCAGGACATGGTCAAGAAAGGCATGACGCTAGAGCAGGTCAAGGCAGGGCGGCCGACAATGGACTTCGACGGCCGGTACGGCTCAAATACAGGTTCTTGGACAACCGCTATGTTTGTTGAGGCAGTTTATAGAAGCCTCAAGGAGAAAAAATAATGCGCAGAATAATCCTTCTGGTTCTTGCAGCAATCTTCCTGGCCGGTACTGCAGCGTATGCGCACCATTCGTATGGCGCTACCTACGATGTAAGCAAGCAGATCAAGCTTGAAGGTAAGTTGGTGCAGTTCGTTTTTCGTAATCCCCACGCATTCGTACACGTTGAGGCAGCCGATGAAAACGGCGTTGTACAACGATGGGCCGTGGAATGGAGTGGCACGACGCAGTTGGGTGCCGCAGGTGTGAATAGCGCGACGCTGAAAGTCGGCGATCAGATCGTGATTGTTGGACGGCCGTCCCGAGTGCCGAATGAATTTCGGGCACTCATGGTTACGCTGAAACGGCCGGCGGATGGATTCACCTGGGGTACAAAAGAGGGCGAACGAGTCGATTAAGTGAGACAGAAAAAAGGAAACAAGTCTTATCGCACTCTCGGCCTCACCTCCATCCTACTGTCGTTGTGTCTCTCTCTACCCGCTCACGCCCAGCGAGGAGGACGTGGTGGTCCGCCGCAATCCGGCCGGCAGGCTGCTCCCATCGATCTTACCGGCTATTGGGTCTCAGTGATCATGGAGGACTGGAAGTTCCGCATGGTCACGCCAAGGAAGGGTGTTTATGACACGCTGCCGCTGAATGCCGAAGGCCGCAAAGTCGGAGACACGTGGGATCCTGCTCGCGACGAAGCGGCCGGTGAGCAGTGCAGAGCCTACGGCGCAGCAAATGTGATGCGGCTTCCCGGCCGGCTGCATATCACCTGGCAAGACGACAACAATCTTAGCATCGACACAGATGCCGGCACGCAAACGCGTGTATTCCGTTTCGGTGCGGGGGCGCCCGCAGCGGGTGAGCCAAGCTGGCAAGGATATTCCGTCGCGCAATGGGAATTTGGACCAGGAGCAGGACGCGGCTCGGGACAGACACGAACAGGTGATCTGAAAGTGATCACTACAGGCTTGCGTCCCGGATACGTCCGCAAGAACGGCGCACCCTACAGCAAGAATGCCGTCGTGACCGAGTACTACGACATCAACACCCTGCCGAATGGTGATCAATGGCTGAGCATTACCACAAAGGTCGAAGATCCTACGTACTTCAGTCGTCCTTACCTGACGACCACGGATTTCAAGAAGCTTCCTGACGCCACGAGCTGGAATCCAACCCCATGCTCGGCAAAATAGTTATTTGTCTGTGCCTCTGTGCCGTGGTTTGCACCAGCTCTGTTGTCACCGCTCAATCCGGCGCCAAGAACGGCGAATGGCGCACCTACGGAGCAGACTTAGGAAACACGCACTATTCCCCGCTCGACCAGATTACCGCGATCAACTTCAACCAACTTCAGGTCGCATGGCGATTCAAAACGGAAAGCCTGGGCCCTCGTCCCGAAACGAATCTCCAGTCGACACCGTTGATGGCAAATGGCGTCATCTATTCGACGGCGGGATCCCGACGCGCCGTTGTCGCTCTGGATGCGGCGACCGGCGAGTTGATCTGGATTCACACCGAGCGTGAGGGTAAGCGCGGAGACAATGCGCCGCGAAACCTGTCAGGCCGTGGCCTTGCATATTGGACCGACGGCAGCGAAGAGCGAATCCTATACGTCACGCCTGGTTACCGCCTGATTGCGCTGAATGCAAAGACCGGTATTCCTTTGCCGGGCTTCGGGCAGGGCGGCGTGGTTGATCTGAAACTCGATGATGATCAAAATCTCGATATCGAAACCGCTGATCTTGGGTTGCACGCAACGCCAGTCGTTGCGGGAGACACCGTCATCGTCGGCGCCGCGCATCGGGCGGGCGGCGCGCCTCGAATTCGAGACAATGCGAAAGGCTACGTTCGTGGATTCGACGTGCGGACCGGCAAGCGCTTATGGATATTTCACACGATTCCGCGACGAGGCGAGTTCGGATACGACACATGGCTTGACGAATCTGCTGAAGCTGTCGGTAATGCAGGCGTGTGGGGACAGATCAGCGTGGACGAAGATCTCGGCATGGTGTATTTGCCCGTTGAGTTGCCCACAGGCGATATCTATGGCGGACATCGTCCGGGCAACGGTCTGTTTGGTGAAACCCTCGTTGCGGTGGATCTGAAAACCGGACAGCGGAAGTGGCATTACCAGCTTGTTCACCACGGCATCTGGGATTTCGATATTCCTTGCGCGCCAATGCTGATCGATATCACGCTCGATGGACGAACCATCAAAGCTGTCGCCCAGCCGACCAAGCAGGGGATTCTGTACACGTTCGACCGCGTTACCGGTCGGCCGATCTGGCCGATCGAAGAGCGCCCGGTGCCGAAAGGCGACGTGCCCGGTGAGTGGTATGCACCGACGCAGCCTTTCCCGACCAAGCCTCCCGCGTATGGTGTCGCAGGCATTCCGTCCATAGACGAGTTGATCGATTTCACTCCCGAGCTACGGGCAGAGGCGTTGAAGGTGGTGTCGAAGTATCAAATCGGGCCGATCTTCACTCCAATTGTGACCAGCAAACCTGAAGGACCTTACGGCACGATCATCACGACCGGCGTTACAAACTGGCCGGGCGGTTCTTACGATCCGGAATCGCACATTCTATATGTACACGCGTCGAAGGGAATCATCGCCAACGGACTTGTTCCCGGCGATCCCAAGAGAACCGAATTTGCCTGGGTCTCAGGAATGCTGATTCCTGACGGTCAGCCCCGCGGCTTGACGGTTCAGGGATTGCCTCTGCTGAAGCCGCCATATGGCAGCATCGTCGCCATCGATATGGACAAGGGCGAGATCCT
>DATFXZ010000073.1:0-3127 GCA_035315305.1 Terriglobia bacterium
CGCTGCATGCTGCAAGCCGTGGCGAAGATAGTTCCCGCGGGCACGCCTGGCGCGGTTTCTTTGAATGACGGAACAGGTAGAGGCGGATTGATTGTTCTCCAAAACCCTCAACCTGGAAAGCGAGGGAATTTGGGCCAAAACGTCGTTAAGGGTCTGCCGGTGTGGAGATTCGATGCGAACCTCGCGAAGGCGTTCAACGTGACCGAAACGAAAAGCCTGCAGTTCCGGGTGGATGCATTCAATGTGTTGAACCACCCGCAGCCCGCCTATATGAATAACCAGAGTATGCCGAATCTGTCCATCAACCCGAATCTCACGACAGGCGCGGCAATTCCTTGGGGACAGCTCACGCAAAAGATCGGAAGCCGCGTGTTCCAGGGACAGCTTCGGTTTATGTTCTAACCTCAGCCGGAAATTCAAGGAGCCGGGCGCGTATGCCCGGCCCCGAATTTCACCAAGTCGGAGTGCGCCGCTGACGCGGCTTCTCACGGAACCCTGATTTTCTCCGTCACGAGGCCGAGCCGTTCAACACCTGCACTCTTTGCTGCATCGATGAGGCGAGCCATGTCGCTGAACAACAACTCGTTGTCACCTTCGACGAATATGGTTCGATCACTACGTGTTTTGAAAATATCCTGCAGTTCTTCGATCAGATGTGAGGCTTGGATTTCGTTCTGATTGATTTTGATAACACCGTTTCGATCCATACTCAGAACGATGACTTTCTCCGGCTCCTGCCGCTGCGGACCCGGAGGAGGTTGTTCTGGAATACTTGCTTTCAGGCCCGTCGGAACGGTCGGGGATATCGTCATGAAGATCACAAGCAACACCAGAAGGATGTCAATAAATGGTGTGACGTTGATGTCCGCGCGCGGCGGTATTCTCCGTCGTTTTTTCTTCATAGTGTCTCCTCAAAGCGAATGCTCTACAGACTCCGAGCGGCAGAACTTTGTTCCGGAGACATTAGTTCGTTACGGAGACGATAGGTTCAGCGCGTGAGTTCAGGTGGAAGAATAACGTCTGTGACGATCAGCGCATTCCGGGGCCTATATGTGATAACGGAGCCGCGCGGCGAAAGCATTCTTGATACAACCAGCGCCACATCGTCGGCCTTAGCGTAGTTGAGGAAATAGATCTGCGTCTGAAGAGGCAAAGCATTCAAACGAGCTTGTTCGGTAGCGGCCCTTTGTTTGTATTCCGCCTCAAAGGCAGCAATGGGTGCGATTCGCATGACGTTACCTTGGACTTCTTTTCCGAGTCCGTAGTTCTTCATGACCAGATCCAGCAGCTGTTCCCACTGGGCATCTTTAACCGTCAAGTTTACTTTCCCTTGCACTAAGGGATGAATCACGAGGTTGACGTTTGCGGCTTCTGCCATGAAGCGGAAAAAATCCGTAAGATCCATGTCTCTGGCGTCGACAGAAACGAGTTGGGCTGCCAGAAATGCTGCGAGAGTCAGCGTCGAGATTGTCATAAATCATCTCTAACAGTTAGGCACTTAGTGCCGCACGCACCGCTTCAAGCACTTTCTGATCGCTTGGAAATCGAATCCAGCCTTTGGCGGCGACCATTTTGTCATCCACCCAGACGGTAAACTCTCCCGTCTTTCCGCCAATCGTGCCGACCTCAACGCCGAGTTCTTTCTTCAGCAACGCCGCTACCCGAGCAGCGCGAGGTGGGTAGGACGCTCAGACTAAGCAGTGCCGAATGACGATCTTTTTCATACGCCCAGTATACTGCGCCCTTGATTTGCTCGATCTAAAGGGAAATGCTCAATGTTCAATTGTCAACGCTCAACGTTCAGTGAAAAAACCGCAACCGTGCCGTCGCTGTCTTCTTCGTTCCTTTCGAACTGCATTCCGATTTTTTCTAACACGCGGATGGAAGCGACGTTTTCAATCAACGCCTTGCCGACGATGCGTTTGCCCGTGAGATGTTCCCGGCAATATTCGAGCACTCCGCGTGCGGCTTCGGTGGCGTAACCTTTTCCCCAATAGTTTTGGATGAAGCGATATCCCAAGTCGTATTCGTTTGCGGCAGGGTCATACTTTAGACCACACCAACCAATGAAGAGATCGTTGTCCTTCAAGATCACTGCCCAACGGCCGACGCTATAACTTTGATACTGAGGAAAAATCCGTTCGCGAAGGAGCGTAAGAGCCTCGTCCAGACTGGATAGCGGGCGTTCAGCGCCGAGATATCTCATGACGTTCGGCGAATTATTCAGGAGATAAACGTCATGGACGTCTGCTTCCACCATCTCGCGCAGCCGCAATCTCGCAGTTTCAAGTATCGCCGGCACCACCGTCGTATACTCTCACGACTACGACTCCGGTTGAGAGACTTCTCAACGCCACCTACTTCGGAACCCAGATCACATACACCAGAATCACCATCAGAATACCGAGCGCGCCGACGAGGAAACCGCTGCGCCGACGGGTGCGCAAGGCGAGGAGCGTGACCATACCCGTCAAGGAACTGACGACAAGGAAGAGGGCAGCAATGTCGATGGTCCAGTACCAGACACGGCCGGTGTCGGCACCTTTGTGGAGATCACCAAGTTTGGCGAGGAACCCGCGTTGTTCCATTTCCACGGTTCCGCTGCCGTCTGCTCGGTTGATTGTCACCACCGTGCGTTTACCGGGAGCGGCAAATGTTATCTGTATTTGATCGGGATCTTCGTGATAGTCCGTAGCCGGTGAGCGAAGCCCCAGCTTTTCGCGGATGAATTTTTCGAGTGCGGCTTGATCCGGATTATTTATCAGGTTCTCATCGATGGTAATAGAGGAGGTCGCGACGCGCGGTTCGCTCCGTCCGAAATCTTGGTGATTCAGGGTCAGTCCCGTGACGGCGAAGAGAAGAGCGAGAGTGAACCCGGCCATCGAAATGTAGATGTGAACCAGAAGCCCCCAGTGCGCAATCCTTCGAACAACATGTTTCATGGGCGGTTCTGTTTAGGACCGAATTCGACTAAAACGGCGTCGAAATTGGTCGTAGCGGGCAGTGTGATGCTCGCGGGGCTTTCGCCGAGATTAATCGTGCCGCTTTGTTTGGCGTAAGTCCCATGCTCCTGGTTCGTCTCGACCACGATGCGATATGTACCCAGTGGAACCGGCTTGTGTTGCTC
>DATFXZ010000074.1:0-7148 GCA_035315305.1 Terriglobia bacterium
ACCTGATCGAATCGAACATAAGTCCTTTTGTCTCCGGAATGACAGATTGAATACAGCCGAGGAGTACTTTGGATGAGCATTCGACGCACACTGTTTAACACCACGCTGTTAGTTTTGTTGATTGCGGCGATATCGCTTGGCGCCGCAATGGCCCAGCAGGGGAGAGGTGGACGTGGCGCTGCGGGCGCCGGACAGAATGCGCAGCAAAACAAACCGGCGGGACCACCAGCTGGTATCACACCGCTGCCGGTCGACCTGTTTACCAGCAAGAATTTCTATCTCGATCACCAGTACTGGCTGGACAAACGTTATTTCAGGTGTAACACACCTCGCGCTCTCACTGATATGGTCAGGGACCAGCGATTTGGCGCATGGGGCGATTGCAATGTTGATCGGGAAATCTCGAAGATTGTTAGTCCATATGCTTACAAGACAGCCGAGGAACATTACAATGCGCTGCTGGCCGAGGCGAAAAAGGCCGGTGGCCCCACGGTTCACACTCGACAGACACTGCCCAACTGGGACGGCCGCTATCGACGCCTTAATCCGCAAGAACAGTGGATCTGGGGCCGGAACCTTCAAACGGCAACGATGCTGTCGCTCCTGACGCCCGAGTACCAACGACGCATGGTGCAGCAGAACTACCATGAAGTCGTCAACAACTCACCTCAATGGATGGCCGCCTTCTGCTATCCCGAAGGGATGATGCGGTGGTGGGCGGAAGCTTCGCTCGGTGGAGACATCGAGATCACGATGACGCCTCATCAGGTGCAGTTTTTGTCCGGCATCGCCGACAACTTCCTACGCAGGGTTTTAGTGGGCCGCAAGCACGTGCAGCAGGTGCCGCAGTGGTTTGGCGAAACGGTCGGATTCTGGAACGGCAATACGCTGGTGGCCTGGACTGCTAATGTTCAAGCCTGGACGCTGTCACACTCGATGTTCGAATACAGCAGCAATCTGGAAATCATCGAAGTCTTCAAGCCGAGCGCGGACGGCAAAGTCATCACCGTGGAAGCGACGTTCTATGATCCCGAGGCGTTCACGCGGCCGCTGCACACAGTCACTCCGTGGGAGTTTCGAACCGGGCTCGACGATCCCGAAGCGAGATTTACATTCGTCGAGTGCAGAGTCCAAAGCACGATCGTGAATGGACCGGACGGCAAGCCCACACAGCTGATTCCGGGCGATCCGGGATTCATCGATTACTTCGGCCGACCGTGGGCACAGAACTGGGAAGAGCATTTTGAAAAAGGATGGAAGAAACCTGCGCAGTGAAGCAGGACAGACTCGCATTTAATAAGGAGGACGCTGTGAGCAGAAATTGCATTATCACGCTAGTGGTCGGAATCATTTTGCTCAGCATCATTGCCACGCCGGCCCTGTCCCACCATTCGTTCGCGATGTACGACCAGTCGAAATCGAAAACGATGACTGGGAAATTGACCCGCTATATTCCAGGCGCGAATCACGTGCAGATGCTTTTCAATGTGATCGATAACGATGGAAAGGAAGTCATGGAGAGTGGCATGCCGCTTAAGTGGGGCGTCGAGATGGGATCCGCTGCCCAGATGTCTCGGCAGGGTGTTACGCCAAAAACATTTCCGGAAGGTACGATATTCACGGTTGCGGTTTACCCACTGCGGGATGGACGGAATTTTGGCGCGCTTGCAGGAATGCTGATCAAGTGCGGAACGGCCATGCCGAAAGGTGGCTGCACGAAGGAAACAGGGCAGTCGCTTATCGAGCGTAATTTCAACGCGCAGTAACTCGGGAGATGACAATGCTTCGAGCCGTCCTCGGCGCCGTTCTATTCCTCTCGGCCCAGATCGCCTTCGCGCATCATGGAGCAGGCACCTTCGATCTCAGCAAATCCGTTACGTTCAAAGCCGCAAAGTTGACGCGCATAGATCTGATCAATCCACATTCGTGGCTCTACTTTGATGTGACGGATAAGGATGGCCGTATCGAGCATCATCGCTGCGAGATGCGTTCTGTACATGTCCTGCGGCGCTCGGGGTGGACGAAGGATTTGTTTCCCATCGGCCAGCGAATCACCGTTGAAGCGTCGCCTGACCGCGCGGATCCTACGTCGTGCTATCTCCAAACGATCCTCTTCGAGAACGGAACTCGTATGGACCGGTACGGCCAATACGTGAAGGCGACAGAAGGTGGGATCAAGGAGGTTCGTGGGCCACTTGTCGCACCCAATACACAGCGCCCGCTGCGGCGTTCGACCGGCGAGCCGAACATCTCGGGCGAGTGGGCGCCGGAGCAGGTCGTCATGGTCGATCCGCGTGGAGTCGGCGGTGGGTTGGTGCCGCTCAGCAAGTTGAATGAATACAAAGCGGGCGAACGCGCTGCCGGCGCGGGCGGCGGTCGCAGGGGCGGTGGCCAGGCCACAGGACCTCGGCTCTACGGTGGCTCCGAGCTAACGGAGCTTGGACAGCAAGCGGCCACGAAATTTGCGCGGGAGGACAATCCGCGCTTCCGCTGCGAGACAACCAGCATCATCTTCGATTGGACGTTCGATGGTCCGGTCAACCGCATCACACAGAACAAGGACTCGATCCTTCTCGAATATGGGCAGTTCGGACTGAAGCGTACGATTTATATGAACGTGCCCAACCACCCCGTCAACATCAAGCCGAGCCGTACGGGCCATTCTATCGGTCGCTGGGAGGGAGATGTGTTGGTTGTCGACACGATCGGATTCTTGCCCGGCGTTTTGAATGCACCTGTGCAGAACAGTGACAAGCTCCATGTCGTCGAGCGGTTCTCACTCGACGCAAAAACGATGACACTGACACGCAGCTATACCGCGGAAGATGCGGTGTACCTGAAGGGCAAATACACGGGTTCGGATACAGTCAACGTCGCCGACGCGCCGTATGCTCCAGGCCGATGCCAGGAGCTGGGTTTTGTGGATTATTCGAAGCAAAGCCAGGGGAAAAAGTAGGAATTTCCAAATTGGCGACGGCCGATGGCGGACCGGAGATCTCAGCGACTGGGGGACTTCGTCACATCCCGCGCTGCGCTCGACAGCCCATCTTCCCAGCTGCTCCATCCGGAGTTCATACCGTAGGGTACTCGCTGTAAAACAGCTTCAATCTGGCGGATTTTGCCTTTCTCTACCTTGAACATTTCGGCGAGCTGCCATGTCCACGGGTCGGGCGGACCGCCCGTCACGGTGCGTCCGTCCGGCGTTTTAAACGTGCGGTCCGAACCAAGAGCATGGTCGAAAAAAGCAAAACTGAAGACGAGGCCTCGTTCCTGGTCGACTGCGACGAAGCGGCGATCACGAATCCGCCACACAAAGTGGATCAAGCCGGATTCAAACTGCTCTTTGCATCCCCAGTTCGCAGAATATGATCCTGCGGTCTTTGGATCAGGCCGCGTGTCTCCTTCGCGTACTGGAACATTGGTCGACAGCGAACCGTTCTCAATGCGATTGCAGTCATCAGTGAACGGATACACACCCTTGCCATCATTCTTTTCCATGCCCGAGAAGTACATATTCGCGATCTTGATTAGATCTCCGCGAGACATTCGCTCAGCAGGTGGAACCGTCTCGGCAAATAAGTGGTGAGGAGTCCCGAGACGCTCCATGTTCACGGCGGCGCCGGTAGGTGCGGCAGGCGGCTCACCTCTTCGGCCATTTGGCACAGTGCTGCGAATCAGTAACGTTTCGATCTCGGATATCTGACGGTTTTCGATTTTCAAACGGAGAGTCAACGCTGTAGGTATGCCTTCAGGGCCGCGTGCTTCCTCGCGCACTGTTCCGATGAATGCAACCTGTCCGGCCTCCGGATCTGCCACGAAGATTCTGTATTTACCTTTTCCTATGACCGTCTTCCAGTGCGCATCGCCGATTTCGAGCTTCACTCCGTTCTCTGTGAACTTAACGTTCCTTGCAAGCGGCAAGAGTTTCGGATTGTGCGCGATAACGGCGTCCAGATAACGGTCAACGAAATTTTCCAGACAAGCTCGATCGCAAGATCCCGAACCGCTCTGGGCTTTCACACCATCGCCGACGCCTCCGGCCAGGAGGATGAAGGACGCAAGTGTCGTCAGAGATTTCCGCATTTGGTCCACCTTTTTGTAAAAGACGAAGCGCGATTGTATCATCCGCGCCATTAGCGGCTGTGGGAGACATTTGTGCAAAGAGTAAAATACCGCGCAACTTTCGGCGGGGAGGTAGGCAATGGTTAGCACGAGAACGAGGGCGTTGTCAGGAATCATCTGCGCGGTGCTGGTCTTGGCCGCGATTGTAGTCGGTCGCACCATCATGCGTGGGCAAAGCGAGAGATGGTATCCGTCACGATGGGGCGCTAACGATCAACGCGGAGCGGCGAATCGGATCACACCAGAAAAAGTGCTGGAAGCAAAAAATCTAATCACGCGAGGAACCATTTACCAACTTGGCCGCACATACGAAACGGGAATGCCGATGTTTGGAACGCGGCATTACAGTTTGCGAATTCCACAAGCTTTCAAGATCCCGGGCTCGAACCAGCCTGTCTATCATGACGAGTTGATCAGCGGTGAACTTGGCCAGATCGGTACGCAGTTCGACGGCCTTGGGCATCTCGGAATCGGTGATCTCTTCTACAACGGAAACAACCGGCTGGAGTTTGCGCAGCCCGAGGGGCTGACAAAGCTCGGGATCGAGAACGTCGGTCCTCTGGTTACTCGCGGCGTGCTGCTCGATGTGGCTCGATACAAGAATGTTTCGCAGCTGGAGCCGAGCTACGAAATTACGGCCGCGGACCTACGAGGCACTCTTCAGCGACAGAACATCGAAATCCGAGCGGGTGACGTTGTGTTGATCCATACCGGCTGGGGATCGCTTTGGATGAAAGACAATCCAAAATACATCCAGACGTGTCCTGGGATCGGCACTGGAGCCGCGCAGTTCCTTGCCGACAAGGAAGTGACCGTGGTCGGCGCCGACAATTGGGGTGTCGAGGTGTCTCCCAATCCGAATGCCTCGTTGGGCGCTCCCGTGCATCAGTTGCTGCTTGCGCGCAATGGGATCTACCTGCATGAGAATCTCAACACGTCAGATCTCGCGCGAGAGAACGTTTACGAATTCGCGTATATCTTTGTGCCGCTTCCGCTGAAAGGAGCAACAGGCTCTCCTGGAAATCCGATCGCGATTCGATAGGAAATCAGAACGACTGCTTTTTCAGGAAGTCCGACACAAGCTGATTGAACTCGTCGGGTTTTTCCATCATCAAGAAATGCCCGGTGTTCGGGATCTCCACGTACTGCAGTTTCGGGTAATGCGTCTTCATGTAGTCGCGGTCTCCGAGCCTCGAATGGTCGGCGTAGATTCCAAGGACCGGCAAATTCGTCACATCATCTTTCCAGTTGGAACCATCAAACGTCGCCTTCATGGCTCCGAGAGCAGTTGCTTCAGGCGCCCCCAACATCATTGAGAGAATATGCGTCTGCATCGCAGTAGTCGTAGAGGACGAGAACATGCCCCGAACCATGTTTTCGCGCGCTTTCCGTCCTTCCGGACCTGCGAATTGTTGGGGATTAACGGGCGGAAGATTAGTTGGTGGAAAAACCAAACCGTCGACGAAAATCAGCGCGGCGGTGTGCTGCGGATATAAGCGGGCGTATTGGATCACCACCGGCGTTCCCATGCTGTGACCGGCAACGATGACTCGATCCGCTTTCACCTCGCTCCGAATCGCCTCTACGGCACGTGCGAACAGATCCATCGAAAATGTGCCGTCCTTAGGTGATCCGCTCTTTCCGTGTCCCGGCAGATCGAGCGTGACGACGCGATATCCTTTCGACAATGGCGCAACTTGAGCTTCCCACGTGGTTTCATCACAGGTCCAGCCGTGCACGAGAATAATGGTCTGCGGTCCTTTGCCATGCACCGAAAAGTGAAGCGGGATGCCATCAACCGTAGGCTCGGCGTTGAGCACGCCACAAACCGCAAGAATGCAAATCCACGCAAATAGAAAACGTTCTCGCTTCATGAAACCTCCGTACTCCTCGACTTTGCGGGAAGCATAGCCTTTTCGAATGGCATTGACCAGAGAACACGACACGTGAATTATTTTGGATCTCACTTATCGAACGTAGATGATTAGGACAAAAATCGTGGAGGAGTATGGGTGATGTATAGATGGATATTGCTGTCACTAGCGGCGATAGTTGCGGCTCAACAGGTCGGGACGAACAACACAAATGCTGTGCTCAGAGGGACGATCGATATCCACGTTCACAGCGATCCTGACAGCCGGCCTCGGTCCATTGACGCGCTCGATGTGGCGAAGCTTGCGCGTTCGAAGGGCATGCGCGGAGTTGTCCTCAAGAACCACTACGATCCGACGGGTGGACTGGCATATCTGGTCCGGAAGGAAGTATCGGGGTTGGAAGTGTTCGGCGGAATCGACCTGAATCTCACCGTCGGTGGAATCAATCCCGCGGCTGTGGCACACATGGCCGAGGTCTCTGGAGGATGGGGACGGTTCGTATGGATGCCCACCTTCGACTCGGAAAATCAGGTGCGGTACTCGAAAGAGAATCGCCCATTTGTCCGTGTCTCTCGTAATGGTGAATTGCTCCCTGAAGTGAAAGAAGTGGTGGCGCTGATCGCGAAGCACAGACTGGTGCTGGCGACGGGTCATATTGCTCCTGAAGAAGCACTGTCACTGCTCGACGAGGCTCGGCGGCAACAGGTGCAGCACATGGTCGTCACGCACGCGATGAACGAACCCGTACTGATGACTATTCCGCAAATGCAACAGGCGGCCAAATACGGAGCATTCATTGAGTTCGTGGGAGGCTCGCTTGCCACAGCTGATGCCGCTGCCAGAATGGACCGGTTTGCCGATGCGATTCGCAAAATCGGGCCGGAATATTGCATCCTTTCATCTGATCTCGGTCAAAGAGGAAATGCGTTGCCGCCTGACGGCTTCGCTGCATTCATAAGTGCTTTGCGGACCACAGGATTTTCGGAACAGGAAACGGATACGATGTCCAAACGGAACCCAGCGCGATTGCTTGGATTGGAGTAAAGGCGGTGCGGATGCTAAGTCGGCGACCGCCGCAGCGATTCTTGGCGGAAACGCCGCCAGATTACTAAACATTTAACGGTGATCGCAGGGGCACGAGCGAGATGAAGA
>DATFXZ010000075.1:0-4046 GCA_035315305.1 Terriglobia bacterium
ATGATTCCTCCGCATTCTGCGAACTGATTGGTTTCTGACGGATATATATTTAGACGCAATGCACGGGTGATCTGAAATGGATGACTTCTGGAAAACGCTTCTCTGGCAACAGTTCGGCGCTGCGATCGATATGCTCGAAGATGCGACGCGCGCCTGTCCGGACGACCTCTGGAGCAACGTGAGGAAAAGCCGGCACGGGTCAAGAAGAGCGTTGTCGGGTTTTGGTATGTCGTATACCACACGCTCTTCTGGCTGGATTTTTGTTTATCGGAATCGGAACAGGGATTCGTACCGCGGTGCGGAACTTCTTCTCTACAGGATGCGTCACGATCAGCATCATGTAGCGCAGCTTAATCTGCTTCTCCGGCAGTCGGTCGATTCGGCGCCTGCGTGGGTTGCCACGAGTCGGTCGTGAAGTTTCCGGCGGCGGGTGAGGGCGGCACAGTCGCGAACGAGAACTCCAGTAGCGTGAGCGCAATCGCAAAAACCAGCGGTCCAAAGAACATGCCGAGGAGACCGAAATATGAAATTCCACCAAGTATGCTGAAGAACACCACGAGGGTATGCATCTTCACCCCGCCCTTGATGAACATCGGCCGAAGGATGTTATCGATCCCGCCAACCACGATCAGTTGCAGAATGAGAAAGATAAGCGCCTTCGCGTAGGAACCGGTCGACAACAGGTAAATAGTCCACGGTACCCAGATCAGCGCCGTCCCCACGAGCGGGACCAAAGATAACAAAGCGGTCAGCGCTCCCCACAAGATCGGATTCGCCAGCCCCAGCACCGCAAAAATTACACCGCTAAGCGCGCCCTGCGAGAGCGCGGTGGCCAAATTTCCCAGCACCGTCGCCCGCGCTACGCTGCGAAATCTGTCAACGAGCATCCGTTCTTGTTCGTCGGAAAGTGGACTTATCGTTCGCGCGCTCGACGCGAAATAATCCGAGTCGCGCAAAAGGAAGAACAGCACCACGACCATGATGAAATAGTCCATCAGGAAGTTGAAAATGCCTGCTGCGAACGTCGTCGCCACACCGAGCGCGGCGGCACCAATCTGTTGCGCCTGAGCGCCTAGCCGGGCGCCCAATTGCAAACTATCCAGTCGCAGGAATTGGGGCAGCCAGGTTGTGATCCGGCGTATGAGCGGATTGCGTCCGGGATCAAGCCACAATTGGATTTTCTGCAGCGTTTCGGGAGCTTTGAGGAGCCGATACAAATCATTTGCTTCGTTGGCGAGGGAAATCGAAAGGAAGACTACCGGGACAAGTATGGCTGCAGTCAGGCAAACGCAAACGAGCAGAGCAGCGAGACTCCGGCGGCCTTTCAGTTTCTTCGCAAGTAAAGCGTAGAGCGGCGTTAGTAATGCTGAGAGTATTAAGGCGAGAAATATCGGCATCAAGAAAGGTTGAATAATCCGAAAACAGAAGTAGAGAGTTATCCCAAGAGTTGCCAGCAGGAACCACTGGCCAAGCGTTTTTCTTGTGACCGGCATTCGGACAGTATACCGTCCAGAGCAGATTGCACCGCGGAGCGGGGTGGAGGAATCGATTAGAGCGGATTGCACCGCAGAGCGGTGCGAGGAAATTAGCCACGGGTACGCGTTTTTCGCGTACCCCTGGAACTCTTCCCACGAGATGGGTCGCACGCTGAAAGCGTGCGGGGAATCCTCGCATCCTTTCAGGATGCGGCGCTGGCGGGAGCCTTTCAACCGGGGTTGCGCTCGCTGGTGCTCGCTTAACCCCCGGCTATTATCCCGTCACCCCTCCGGGGTGTTACCCTAGGACGAATTGTGGGGCTCCATTGCAGCCAACTGACGAGCGATTTCGCGAGGTCTACAACACGGTAGCGGCCTATGTGGAGGATCGCTATGGCATTCCAGTAGTGATCTCCGATGTTGTGAACCCCTTCACGGGCGACCTCGACGGCTCCGAAATCCATGTCGATTACGAGAACTCTATCGAGGAAGCCGTCTTTATCCTGGTTCACCTTTTTGGCCACACCGTGCAATGGAACATGTCGGACTACAACCGCAAAATCGGATATGAAGTCCAGCAGAACCCATCCGTAGAAAAGCTCGATGAGCTCGAGCGCTACGAAAAAGAAGCCTGCGGCTACAGCCTCCAACTGTTTCACGACGCCGGCGTACACGATCTTGACCAATGGACATCAGATTATGCGGCGTGCGACTTCGCATTCCTCCGCACGTTTTATTCGACCGGCAAGAAGAGCCCGTTTCGGAGCTTTTGGAAGGACGCGCAGCCACTCCTAAAACCATTGCCAATTCCTGATTTTGTTCCCACAAAATGGATCTCGCGCTGGCAAGGCATCGTCGTTGGAGAGTAAGCTTGCCGAAAGCCGGCCCGGGTTCTGCTTCTGATTAAGGTGCAAAGATGCCGTACATTTCGACCGAGGCTTTTCGCAAAGCACGCGACTTTCTATTCGAACACCGCGACGACTATCAAGCAGCTTACCGGGGCTTTCGGTGGCCGGCATTTGACGAGTTCAACTGGGCGGTCGATTGGTTCGACGTTATTGCAAAACAGAATCATGCGGTCGGGCTGCGTGTTTTCTCTGATGACGGCGAGCGAGACGCACGCACGTTCGCGGAACTTTCCGAGTTGTCGAGCCGGGTCGCCAATTCTCTCACCGGACTCGGCGTCAAGCGTGGCGATCATATACTTGTGATGCTTGGCAATCGCGTCGAGCTCTGGGAGACCATGCTTGCCGCCATGAAGGTGGGCGCGGTCGTTATTCCTGCCACGTCGCAACTCACTGCAACCGATCTACAGGATCGTTTTGCACGCGGTACTGTGAAGCATGTTGTGACAGACGCGTTATGCACGGCGAAGTTCCGCGACCTCGCGGGCAGCTACACACGCATCATCGTGGATTCTACTGAGAAGGGCTGGCGTACATTCGATACGCTTTACGATGGCCGCGCTACGTTTTTACCGGACGGACCAACCAAAGCCGACGACCCGATGCTCCTCTATTTCACTTCGGGAACGACAGCGAAGCCGAAACTCGTCCTTCATACCCATCGAAGCTACCCGGTCGGACACCTTTCGACTATGTTTTGGATTGGCTGCCGCCCCGGCGACGTCCATTTGAACATCAGCTCACCGGGTTGGGCGAAGCATGCCTGGTCGAGCTTCTTCGCTCCCTGGAATGCCGAAGCGACAGTCGTGGCGCTCGATCATCGACGCTTCGTGCCATCAGCCGCAATTGCGGTTGTACGCGAGGCTGGAGTGAATACATTGTGCGCGCCTCCAACGGTGTGGAGGCTCATCGTCTTGCACCCTCTAGGCGATCGTCCCAAAGCCTTGCGCGAGATCGTCAGCGCCGGCGAGCCGCTCAATCCAGAAGTCATCGAAAAAGTAGGCAGCGCTTGGGGCATAACGATCCGCGACGGTTACGGCCAGACGGAGACGACCGCGCAGATCGGAAACACGCCTGGCCAAACAGTGAAGCCGGGCGCCATGGGAAGACCTTTGCCCGGCTATCGCGCGGTGCTCCTTTCGGTTGATGGACGGGAGAGCGATGAAGGAGAGATTGCATTGTCTCTAGAGCCCGAACGTCCAGCTGGACTGATGGTCGGTTACATGGATGATCCGGAACGCACGACGAAGGCGACCGAGAAAGGCTTTTATCGGACAGGCGATGAAGCGCAGTGTGATGCGTCAGGGTGTTTCTTCTACATCGCGCGCACGGATGATGTCTTCAAGAGTTCTGATTACCGCATAAGCCCATTCGAACTTGAAAGCGCTCTGATCGAACACTCATGCGTGGCGGAAGCCGCCGTCGTCGCTAGTCCCGACCCGGTGCGGTTGGCTGTGCCAAAGGCGTTCGTCGTTTTAAAGCCAGGTATTCCGCCTACAAAGGAGACGGCGGATTCCATCTTCGCGTTTTTGAACCAGCGGCTTGCTCCCTACAAACGGATCCGACGGATCGAATTCTCCGAGCTTCCGAAAACTATTTCGGGAAAGATTCGCAGGGCCGAGTTGCGGCACCTCGAAGGGGAGCGTAAGCAACAAGACGGGATTGC
>DATFXZ010000076.1:0-7250 GCA_035315305.1 Terriglobia bacterium
TGCGATCACATCAGCGGAAATCGTTTATAAGCCACACGGCATCGTTGGACTGATCACGCCGTGGAATTATCCATTCCTGTTGGGAATCGCGGATGCGATTCCGGCGTTGCTGGCGGGGAATGCGGTCCTTGTAAAACCGTCGGAATTGACTCCTCTCTCCGCAAATTGTGCCCGCGAGCTTTTCATCGAGAGCGGGCTTGATCCAAACCTACTGCATGTTTTCCATGGCGGCGCAGATGTTGCGACTGCAGTGATTCGCTACGTGGACTACGTTGCTTTTACGGGTGGCGTAAATACCGGCCGGAAAGTGGCAATTGCCGCGTCCGAGAGATTGATTCCTTTTTCGCTTGAATTGGGTGGCAAAAATCCGATGGTCGTACTTCAGGGCGCCTCGCTGGAAAACGCGGCAACCGGGCTGATGGTCGGAGCGTTTTCCAACAGCGGACAAACATGCATCTCCGTCGAGCGTGCCTACGTACAGGAACAGGTATACGAAGAGTTCATGCGCCGGCTGATAGAGAAGACACGGGTGCTGAAGCTCGGCTGGTCGCGATCATGGGATGTGGACATGGGAAGCCTGATCAACGCAGATCACGCAGGGAAGGTATTGAATCGGATTGAACGCGCCGTGGATGAAGGCGCCCGCATCGCCACAGGCGGGAAGCTGCGGCCCGATCTGGGCCCAGCCTTTATCGAACCCACCATTCTGACGAACGTCACGGATGCGATGCCGATTTCAAAGGAAGAAACATTCGGACCTGTCGTGACGGTTTATCCAGTGCGAAGCGCAGAGGAGGCCATCACGCGGGCGAACGACTCCACGTTTGGACTGAATGCGTCGGTGTGGGCAGGCAATCAGGCAAAAGCGCGCACCGTTGCGCACCAGCTCGAGACGGGATCTGCCGTCATCAACTCCACACTTCTTATCTACAACAGCTTTGATGTTCCGATGGGAGGAGTGAAATGGAGTGGCATTGGCCGGCGTCATGGAGAGCACGGAATTTTGCGGTATACGCAGGCACAGAGCGTCGTCAGCAGTTTCGGCACGGGCGGCGGTTACGACGCAATCCTGACGTATATGAAGAACGACCGCATGGCGAAGTACATGGGGGCAGCTCTGAAGCTCATGCGCAGATTCGGGATGTAGGTCACCACAAAGACACAAAAACACAAAGGTCTGGCGGCTTGTATTAAGTGTTCTTTTAATTCAGCCGCCAGACCTTTGTGTCTCTTTGCCTTTGTGGTGACATCCCTTTAAAACTAGGGTGCCCTACTGCTTCACGGTCGAACCTTGATTCGCCTTGTCCGGCGGTGCCTTTGTGGCAGTGGCCGCCTTGGCTGCTTCCGGCGAACTGATTTGCCGTGACAGATAAAGGTGGACTGGAGTGATCTCGAACGGCATCTTCTCTCGGGCCGCAACCAGCGGTACCGCTTTCGCTTTCAACAATTCGATGTTGTTATTCCACGGATCCACGCGCACGCGGCCGCCAAGCGGGAGAGCCGCAATCTGATCGACCTTTTGCATTTCCAACTTGGGTGCTGCCTGTTTCAGATCGACCATACGTTGTACCTGGCTGCCCTTGACCATCGTGTTTCCGATATGAGGCAGGAGCAGGTTTGGAAGTTGGCCGGCGCGGTCGTCCACGGCTTTCAGGAAGAGACCAGCATTGCCGAGTTTGTCTTTATACGGGGAGTTTTTCAACAACTCTGCCGCTTTTTTATCGGCCTCGATTTCTTCCTTCTCATCCCGCTTCAACTGGATTTTCCGGAACGCATCAGGATCGTCGAACAGCAGTCGATCATTAAACGCATACTTCGTGTCGATCTCATGTCCGAGAGCGATATGAGCAAGTTCATGAGCGACAATCATCGCGAGGCTTGCCTCATCTGGAAGCACATCGATCAAGCCGCGGCTGAGCACAATGGTGTTACCAATCGTGAAAGACTCCAACGGAGAGGTAAGCAGGACGCGCGCACGCACCTCGGGTTGGATGTCGAGATTGTTGGTAATTTGTATGTTCGTTGCTACCGTTTCGACAACTTTATTCACTTCGCCATCGGGCGCCATAAGGCCGGCTTTTTGTAGCCGATAGATGATGTTGTCCTCGGCGTCTCGTTCCCATGCACGTTGGGACCGCACTGGTGAAATCGCGTCAGCCTCATCGACCGTGTCATTGACTTGGTTGGACTCGACGACAAGCGACGTCAATTCATTTTGTGCATTAGCCTTTCCAACATTGTAGGCCCAAAGCCGCGTTTGGCCTTTAAACCGAAGCTTTCGAGTGCCCATCAGGTAGCTGATGCCCGATTCTTCTGTGTATACGTAGGCGGGCAGCCACTCTCCGTTGCCCATGTATTCGCGCCAGCTATCGAAGTGGAAAAACATCTTCGTCCCTGTGGATGAACCAAGCGTACCGTTGAAACGAACGATCGTGAAATCTTGATCCTCAGCCCAAATTCTTCCTTTGAAGGTGCCTTTGGTTCCTTTTTTCGGCTGTACATCGAAAACAACCGTGCGGACATCGCCGAGAAATTCTCGCCGGATGTATTCGAAGTCGTAATTCTTGCGATCGAAGTTGCTGCCGATCAAAATCATCTGTGCAAAACCGCTAGACAGGTACTTAACGGAGTAGATCTGCGTAACCTTGCCCAACACTTTGCCGGTTACTCCTTCCTTCTTCATCATCGTCTGCTCTCTGTCCGGGGAATTCAGGTCGAGCTTCGACAGAAAGTACTTGTCGCCGGTCGGCCGAAACGCGACGGCGTCGTCTTTTTCGAGAGTTTGCAGATATGTCTCGACGAGTGGATGCAAGGTTCTCATCCTCGCCGCCAGTACCGACTCGCGTGCGGTGATCTTGTCGATAATCTGATTTGCAGCTGAGCTATCCGGTGTGGGCGCCGCCTGGGTTTGTTGTGGTGCCGGCTGGTTTTGCTGTTGAGGCTGTTGTTGTGAGTGTCCTGCAAAGATCACCCCGGCTGCCACCAAAATGACTAAAAGGAATGATGAAATTTTGAAATATAAGTTATGCATAATCCCTTTCGTGCAGAAGCGCTCAATACGCTAATTGATAAATGATGTGGACTGTTGCCGTCGAATCGACGGGCTGTCCGTCGCGCTGCGCCGGCTTGAATTTAATTTGCTGTGCGGCGCGAAGCGCAGTTTCATCAAGCCCGTGACCCAATCCGCGAACAACCTCGAGGACGCGGACTTCACCTCGGGCGGTGAAAAGTACGCGCACCAGGACCTCGCCTTCGATCTTCATCTTTCGGGCTTCCTCGGTGTAGTCCGGTTTAGGTTTGGATAAGATTTCGGCCGGCGTTTGCGGCGGGCCCGTATCGGCACGCTTTTTTGGGCCTTCGGACTTTACTGCTTCCGCATCACCGAAGCCGCCCTGCTGCACAGCGCGGTTCGAGGCACTCCCTGGGTTCGCGCTTGCAGTGGCATTACCAAAACCGCTGCTGGCTACCGTGCCCTTTGCACCACGGGCACCGCCTGTTCCGTTGCCGGCGCCCTCTCCAACCGGCAGATCGAATGAACCGAGACTGGCTATATTGGCGACCTTGCCTGCCTTGCCTTCCCCTTTGATGCCATTGGGATCACCGAATCCACCGGTCTGAACTTTTGACGGTGGCAGGTTTGTCGTCGGTTTTGCCGAGCTTCCACTGGAAAAATCCCCCGTCCGCACCTCTAGTTTAGGCGCGGCTGGAGTGGGGGCAGGCTGCTCAATTCGTGGCGTATTTTTCACAATCGGGGTCGGCTTGATCTCGGGTGGTTTCACTTCCGCAACCTTCGGCGGTTCGGGGGGCTTAGGTGGTTGTACAACCACCGGCTTTACGGGAGGGGGAGCAACAAGCGGCTTCGGTTTCGGTTCGGGTTTTGGTGTCGGCAGCTTGTAGTGCGTTACTTCAAGGACCGGCTTCATTGGGGGCGGCGGAGCAATCAGAACGGTGTCATATTTGATCTTTAATGCATCCGTGAAGATGAGCGGTATCAGCAACAGCACCGTTATCAAAACAAAATGCACGGCGACACTCATCCACACCGAGCGTTGTCGAGATTCCTTAAACTCAATCGGCCTGAAGAGTTCGTAACGCGAGTCGCGTCGCCCGCGATCCCGCGGCGTGTGACTATAGGAATGCGCCATAACGCAATGATGGTTGCACGAGGACTGCCGGTATGAGCTTATTGTGCGCAAATCTTTCTGTGCGAGCCGATTAGGGGAATGCGCCGGAGGGCGCTGATGGCACAAACGTTCCCTCCAGTACCGGTCGATGGCAACGGAGGCACACGGCGTCCGCCATGGCACAAAAGTCTTATCGCGGTATTCTGGCGTTCCGCCGAAAAATTGTGATAGTAATTTGACTTATGAAGGTCCTCGTGGCTGAGGATGACCGGGACTCACGCGAGCTGCTGAGTTGGATCCTCGAAAAGCTCGGTTATCAGGTGATAGCGACATCGAACGGAAGAGAGGCATGGGATGCGTACAAAAAAGGACGCTTCCGTATCGTTATTTCCGATGTCCTGATGCCTGAAGTCGATGGACTGGAGCTCTGCCGCAAGATTCGTCTTCACAAACAATCGAAGTACACCTACATCATCATTATTACCGCGCTCATCGGGAAAAAGGATTATCTCGAAGGCATGGAGGCCGGCGCCGACGATTTCGTCTCGAAACCGTTTGATCCGGATGAATTGAAAGCTAGACTGCGCGTGGCCGAGCGGATCATTTCATTCCAGGAGCAGGCCGTTGCAGCCGAACAACAGACTGCAAAGAACGTCGGTACGGCCTAGAGGGATGTCACGACAAATCAAAGCCGCCAGACCTTTGTGTCTCTGTGTCTTTGTGGTGACATCCCTCTTTAATCTGCGCTTTATTTATACGCGGGCAACCCTGTAATGTATTCCCCGAGAATCAGCGCATGGATGTGGTCCGTGCCTTCGTACGTGTACACGGATTCCAGATTGCACATGTGACGGAAAACCGGGTACTCTAGCGTAATTCCGCTTGCACCCATCAAATCTCTGGCCAGCCGGGCCGTCTCCAACGCTACCCGGACGTTATTCCGTTTGGCCATGGATGTTTGAGCGAAATGCAGTCGCTCTTCATCTTTAAGTCGCCCTAAACGCCATGACACGAGCTGCCCTTTGGTGATTTCCGTCAACATGTGTGCGAGCTTTTCCTGGACGAGCTGGAACTGCGCAATCGGCTTGTCGAACTGTGTTCGCCCTTTCGTGTAGTCAACGGCACAGTCGTAACACGCCATTGCGGCTCCAATCGCGCCCCATGCGATTCCGTAGCGGGCTTGATTCAGACACATGAGCGGCGACTTCAATCCGCTGGATCTCGGCAAGAGGTTCTCGTCCGGCACGATGACGTCATCCAGGATTAAGTCAGAAGTCACTGAGGCACGGAGAGACAACTTATTTTTGATCTCAGGAGCCTGGAAACCCGGCGTGCGAGTTTCAACGATGAAGCCCTTGACCTCCTCGTCGGATTTCGCCCACACAATCGCAACATCTGAAATGCTTCCATTCGTGATCCATCTTTTCGTTCCGTTCAGGACCCAACCTTTACCTGTGCGGCGGGCGCGTGTTTCCATTCCTCCCGGATCAGAGCCATGGTCCGGCTCCGTCAGTCCAAAGCAACCGATCTTTTCGCCTTTCGCCAACAACGGCAGCCAGCGCCGCTTCTGCTCTTCGGAGCCGAACGCAAAAATGGGATACATGGTTAGCGCGCCCTGAACGCTGACGAAACTTCTTAGGCCGCTATCGCCCCGCTCGAGTTCCTGCATCACAAGACCGTACGAAACGTTGTTCATGTTCGCGCAGCCATATTCTTCCGGTAGGTTGCCGCCGAACAGGCCAATCTTCGCCATCTCAGGAATCAGCTGGGTTGGGAAAGTCGCTTTCTCAAAATGCTCGTCGATGACGGGAATTACACGGTCGTCAACAAATCGCCGAACGGTATCTCGAATCATGCGTTCTTCATCGTTCAGCATGTCGTCGATTCGATAAAAATCGACAGCTTTGAATGGCATCGGGCCCCCTCCTATGGAATGACGGTATCATAACCGGGGAACACGAAGATGAAGCCGGATGCAGCCATCGAGATCGTCAACGAACTACGGACCCATGGTCACGAGGCCTATTTTGTGGGCGGCTGTGTACGTGACATGGTGATGAAGATCGAGCCCGCTGATTACGACATTGCCACAAGTGCCCATCCGGAAGAGATCACCAGAATTTTTCCGCGAACCGAAACTATTGGTGCGCAATTTGGGGTTGTACTGGTAATCAAGCGGGGCCATCCATTTGAGGTTGCAACCTTTCGTTCCGATGAAGCTTATATCGACGGCAGACACCCGAGCGGCGTGGTCTTCACCGACGCGAAGCAAGACGTGTTGCGAAGAGATTTTACGATCAACGGCCTGCTGTATGACCCGCTTACGAATGAAGTCATTGATTACGTCAATGGCCGGGCCGATATCGATGCAAGAATCGTTCGTGCGATTGGCGATCCTCGCGCGCGATTCGAAGAAGACAAACTGCGAATCCTCCGAGCCATCCGTTTCGGCGCGAGGCTGGGCTACACGATCGAGCAGGAGACTTGGAATGCGGTCCGGGCAATGGCGCCCCAAATCCACCAGGTCTCCAGCGAACGTGTTCGAGATGAGCTGTCGCGAATTTTGATGGAAGGCCAGGCTGCGCGCGGGATAAGAATGCTTGAAGAATCCGGATTGCGCGCACAGATCCTGCCGGAACTCGAGTGGACGACCCACATCGAAAAGTCCCTGGAATTTCTGGAGCGTCGATCGCTCGCCGACTTCGGGTTTGGCGTATTGCTGCATCATACAGCTGTTACTGAGGTGCAGGGCATCGTTGAACGCTTGAAGTTTTCGCGGGCGGAGATGCATCATATTGAGGCTCTCGTCGAGAACTTGCCCCGATTCTCCAAAGTTCGCCAGATGACAATCAGCACTTTGAAACGATTTTTCCGTGTGGACCGTTTTGATGATCACTTAAAACTTGCTCGCATTCACACGCTCGCAAGCGGCGAGCAGCTAATGAACTACACTTATGCGTTACGCAAATGAAAGGAATGGTCTCACAAAGAGATTTGGCCGCGCCCGCTCGTTACCGGGAACGACTTGATCGCGATGGGGTTTGAACCAGGACCTCGGTTCAAAGAAATGTTGACTCGCATCGAAGATGAACAACTCGAAGGCCGGTTAACCACTAGTGAACACGC
>DATFXZ010000077.1:0-5124 GCA_035315305.1 Terriglobia bacterium
ATAGTTGAAGACTTCGTAGTTGCCGCAGAGCAAAGCGGTGAGGAACTCCAAGTTATCGGGTGGATCGTCAATCAGTAGCAAACGGCGCTTCTCGTAATGCATATCAATAAAAACGACAAAACTTGCCGCTCGGATTTGCAATTCGGGGTCAGACGTCTAAATCACCCAAATTGAAAACCAAATGCTTGAATCCTAATTGGGTGGTTTACACGTCTGACCCCGAATTGGTATAGAGTCCACTAACGCCGGGAGGAAGAATCTGCATGAAACCACTCGCCTGTGGAGTATTTGCTTTCGTATTCGTTGGGACGCTTGCAGCGCAGGACCTCACTATCACCAATGCACGTATCGTTGTCGGTAACGGTAACGTAATAGAGCGCGGATCGATCGTTGTACGTGCGGGAAAAATCGTTTCCGTGGCGGCCGGCGAGCCGTCCGCGGCCAGCGGAAAGATAATCGATGCGAAAGGCATGTCGGCGATGCCCGGGTTCATCGATGCACACAGGCATATCAACACCGGACCGAACGAGAAGGCGCAGATGCAAGCGCTGCTCGAAGCCGGTTACACCACCGTGCTGTCTGGAGGCGGCCCGGCCGAAGGAAACATTACGCTCAGGGATCATATCGAGAAGGGCGTCATCAACGGACCTCGCATCATCCCGTCCGGATCACTCCGGTTGAACAACAACACTCCGGAAACGGCTCGTGCGGAAATACGTAAGATGGCCGAGATGGGTATTAAGTTTACGGGTGAGATCGCCCTTACTCCCGTTCCCGGACCAACCGAAAAAGAGTTGGAAGTTCTCAAGGCGGTGGTGGACGAGGCAAAGAAAGCCGGCGTAATAGTTCAGGTCCATGCAGTTAGTTCCAAAGCTATGGTTGCCGCCGTCGATGCCGGTGTGCCGCTGCTGGTGCATCTCCCAAACAAAGACTGGGTCAGTAAGGAGGACGCGAAGAAACTCGCTGCCTCGGGCACAAAGATTTTGGGCACAGTTGGTTTTGGGACGCCGGTTTTCGGAGTATTCGCGGAAGACAACCTACCGCGGTTCCGCGATGGGAAGCCGTGGCCGGAGTCTATCGTCGATGGAGTACGCCTCGGCGAGGAGGCCGGCTACATGCCGGTGAATGCGCGTACCGTTTGGGATGCCGGGGCTGTTCTCGGCTACTGCACCGATACAACGTATGACCCCAAGGCCGGCCTTGAGCATGAGCTGAAGACCATCAATCCGATGTTTTCAATGAAAGACATCATCAAAATGATGGGGCCGAATACGGCGTCGTACATCCAAATGTCCGACCAGCTCGGGACGCTGGAGCCAGGCAAACTTGCCGACCTCATTCTTCTCGACGGCAATCCGCTGGACGGCTATTGGAACATGCTGAAGACTAAGGTAGTAGTTAAGGGTGGCGTGATCGTGGTTGATACGCACTAGGACGCTCGCATCGTCGCCCCGAACCTGCCGAGTTCGGCCATGGCTGGGCTCCTCGGCATACGGAACGACCTCGACGTGCTAACAATCGGGCATGAGCCGGGAAGCAGAACTTATTGCTGAAATTCAGGCCGGCAATATCCAGGCGGAAGAGGAATTCGTCCATCGGTACAGACGCGGCATTCTGATGATTCTCCGGAGGTCACACGCAGTCGCAGGAGCGGCCGAAGATCTGTGCCAGGACACACTCCGCATTGCACTTGGTTGCATGCGCCGCGGTGAAATTGTCGATCCCGACCGTCTTTCCGGATTCGTTTGCGGGATCGCACGTAATCTTGCGCTCAACTATGCACGGCATGCGGCACGACGGGAAACAACCACAAATGACAATGAATTGCATTCACTATCGCCTGTCTCCCCGCCGGCGCAATTGGATGAGTTGCTCCGAGCGGAGCAGATTCGTGCAGTTCGTCATGTGCTCGAGGAGTTACCCGGGGATCGGGACAGGGAGTTGCTTTACCGGTTCTACATTGCCGAGGAGGATAAGAAGACCATCTGCAGCGACCTTGGTTTGAGCAGTCTTCATTTTAATCGGGTTCTCTTTCGCGCTCGTGAACGATATCGTCAGCTGTATGAAAAGTATCTCCGCCAAAAATAATGTGGAATTGCTCGGGATGAGGCGACACTTGTAACTGTGAGGCCTTTCTGGCCGCCAGGATCAGGCGACTATGGATCATCGCGAGATTGAAGACCGCAATATTCCCGATCTCTACTTGATGAATAAACTCTCGAATGAGACGAGACTCCAGTTCGAGGAACATTTCATTTCCTGTCCGGAATGCCTGAGCCGGCTCGAAATGACGGAAGATCTCCGAACAGCGCTAAAGAACGAACTAATCGCGCGGCCTCTCGCCACAATCCATTCTGCAGGACGCAGCCCGTTTCGGACGTACGGCTTCGCGTTGGCCGTTGCGGCGACTCTGATTTCACTTGGCCTTCTAGCGGTGCTTGCGTTCCGTACCTGGTCTGAGGAGCAGCGACAATCCGTCGAATTAAGGAATCGCCTCGGCGTAGCGACAGCTTCTCTAGAACAGGAGAGAAATAGAAGCGCTCAATTGAATGCGCAGATTGCGGCACTTGCGCAACAGCAGACTACGGTTCCGGTATTTCCAATAGTGATCACAAGAGGTGTCTCGGACACGCCAGGCTCGGCACTCAATAGCATCGTCCTGCCGCAAGCGGGCTGGATAATCTTCTTATTGGAATTGCCGGATGTTCCGCATATTGAAACCTACAAAGCGGTTGTTCGTGACTCGAAGGGAATGGTTGTATCGGACATTTCAGGCCTGAAATCCACTTCGAGAGATACGCTCGCGATCAGCGTCCTTTCTTCTCTCTTCATGCCGGGCGATTTCGTTATCTCGCTCGAAGGGCTGACCTCAGGCCGTTACATGCCACTCGCCAGGTATTCTCTTCACGTGCTGAGATAATCGCCCGCCTTCACACACTTCACATATAACGCACCCGCACGAAGGGAGGATCACTCCATGTTAAGAATCGTTTGGCATTCAAGCTTTGCCGCGTTGCTCCTAGGGAGCGTAATTGCGGCGGTGCAGCCTGGTGTGGCTGAGCTTCCCGTGCTGCCCAACCTTCACCCATTTCCGAATGCGAGCGGCATTCTGGAGACATTCAATCCGAAAGGCGATCTCGATATATCCGGACCGTTCTTCCAGAGCTTGGGCACGAACGGCCGCGCCTGTGTTACCTGCCATCTCGCCGACCAGGGGTGGACGATTTCGGCACAGGGCGTACAAGAGCGGTTCAGAAGCACCAACGGTCTCGATCCGATTTTCCGAACGAACGACGGATCCAACTGCGACCACGATGTCGATGTCTCGACGCGGGAAGCGCGAGAGCATGCCTACAGTTTGCTCATCAGCAGGGGGCTGATCCGCGTCGCGATACCGGTTCCTGCAGGCGCGGAGTTCGTTGTGGAGAACGTCAACAATCAGTATGGCTGCAGGGAAACGAATGTCCTCTCGATGTATCGACGACCGCTGCCCTCCACAAACCTGAGATTCGTAAGCGCCGTCATGTGGGACGGACGCGAGTCCTCACCGCAGACGGGAACCGAAAGAATAACGTTCGAATCCGAAAACCCAGGGCCCATCCTCATTCGGAATCTCGCTCATCAGTCGGTCGATGCAACGATGGGACATGCCGAAGGTTTGGTGCCGCCCACTCCGGCGCAGCAGGCGGCAATCGTGGAGTTCGAACTTGGATTGTTCACAGCTCAGGCATTTGACCGCAACGCCGGCACGCTCAATGCACACGGCGTCGGCGGAGGTCCTGTTTCTCTGGCGATGCAAGCGTTTTTTATCGGAATCAATGATCCGATTGATCCCCTAAATGACGTCATCAATCGACCCGACCTTGGTTTCAATCCAAATCACGATGGGTTTACGCCGATAATCTTTCGTTTATTTGACGCCTGGTCTAATCTGCAGTCACCGAACTCCGCTGTAACCCTCGCCCGCACGAGCATCGCGCGGGGTGAAGCGCTGTTCAACAGCAAGCCAATTAACATCTCTGGTGTGTCCGGATTGAACGACGAGCTCGGCATGTCGGTAATCCCCGGGACATGCGGAACATGCCACGATGCGCCAAATATAGGAAATCACTCGTTTCCTACGCCGCTCAATATCGGTGTTGGCGATCTGACGAGTCCACTCGACGTCAGCTATCTTCCCGTGATCACTCTTCGTCACTCAACCGAGCCATTCGAGGTTATTCAAACCACGGATCCGGGCCGGGCGCTCATCACTGGAAAGTGGAACGATATCGGGAAAGTGAAAGGACCGATTCTGAGGGGGCTGGCGAGCCGCGCTCCATATTTCCACAACGGCTCAGCTGCAACGCTTTCCGATGTCATCGAATTCTACGATCGGCGATTCGGAATTGTATTCTCAGCGCAGGAAAAGAACGACCTGCTCGCGTTCTTGAATGCACTCTAGGTTTGTGCCTCGGGAGCGGGGAGTTCGCCTTTCTACTGGGGCCGGATTCACCCTCCCAGGCGAGTGGCGGTGAGTTCAAGTAGTTTATTCACGACATCAAGTGCGGCGTTCGGACGCGCCAACCGTCGTGCATTGACTTGCATGCGCTGAAAGCGTTCAGTGTCTTCCAACAGCTGGTCTACTTTATAAGCCAGCACGGGTAGATTGTTACATCGGATCGCCACGCCTTCTTCAAGGAGATGATCCGAATTGCGTTCTTCCTGCCCGGGGATCGGATTGACGATAACAAAAACAAGACCCTTGGATAGTGCCTCCGATGTCGTCAGGCCTCCCGGTTTTCCGACCAGAATGTCTGATGCCGACATGTATTCGTCCATTGACGTCGTGTAACCGACGCTACTGATGCATACCTTCGAGTCCGCCACTCGTTTGGCGCTGCGCCGCTCCAGTCTCTTCTTCAGTTCTTCGTTGCGGCCGCACAGAAAGACAATTTGCGCTTCATGCTGCAGCTCTGACAGACAAGTAAACAGATCTTCTATTCGGCCGACACCGAACCCACCCGCCGAAACCAGGATGGTTGTTTTATCCGGCGATAGGCCGTGCTTGAGCCGCATCGCACGCTTGTCTTTTGTTAATGAAAAGACGGGATCGATCGGGATTCCGGAAACGGTCAATTTGTC
>DATFXZ010000078.1:0-4062 GCA_035315305.1 Terriglobia bacterium
AACCTCGGCGCCGACCAGCACTTCCGATTGCGCGATCTGCTCCGCTACAACCTCAAGACCGTCCGAGCCTACCTTCTGAAGGAAGCCTTTCAGCAACTGTGGGAATACAATTCGCCTGCTTGGGCCGGCAAGTTCCTCGACTTATGTGGCTATTCTCCTTATGTGGCCAAAAGGGCCGGCCGTGCGGTTGAGCCCTTGTTTCACCTGCGGGTGCGCCACATAAGCGGGGTCGATCAAAGGCTGTTAAGAAACGCCAATAGCGACCGGTCGTCTTTCCAGTTCTTGTGCTGCCGACATCGCCGTTGGTCCGTTTCGCAGGCCGCCAGCGCCCTTGCTTTCACTTCCAGATCGATCTCGGCGTAAATATTTGTTGTATCGATGGAGACGTGCCCCATCCACGCGCGAATTGTGTTGATGTCAACTCCGGATCTTAAGAGATGTGTCGCTGTCGAGTGGCGAATCGTATGCGGACTGACCCGCTTTTTGCGAATGCTCGGAACGTTCTTCGACGCGGTCTTCGCGTGGCGTTCGACCATCGTGTGAACCCCGAATCGAGTGATGGGATGGCCGAAGCGGTTGAGAAATAGACGATCTGTCGGCGTTCTGCTGCCTGTCAGAGGAAGAAGTTCCGACATCGTACTCTTCCAGAGAGGACAAGTCCTTCGCTTATTTCCCTTACCAAGCAGTCCGACCACGCCCGATCCGTCGGTGAGCGCTTCGATATCCCCAACGGTGACCAGCGTAGCCTCGCTTGCTCTTGCGCCGGAGTTATAGAGGAATAACAACAGAGCGTGATCCCGGCGCCCCTGTTCCGTCCGGACGTTCGGGGCGGCGAGCAGAGCGTCCAACTCAAACTTTTCGAGATACGGTATCGGCGGCTTGCCCGTTCGCTTGAATGGCACTGTCCGGATCTGGCTGCACCACTGAAGATGTTCCGGGCTCCGCTCGCCAATGAACCGAACCAGGGCGTGAATGGCGGCAAGCCTCTGGTTTCGCGTACGAACAACGCAACGGCGGTTCTTTTCCAGGTGAGCGAGGAAGGCACGGATCGTGTCGGCGTTCAGATGATCCACCTGTAGACAATCAACCGCTTTCTTGACGCGGTTAGCCGCAAACGGCAGCAACAGGCGGAGAGCATCGCGATAGCTCTGCTGAGTGTTCTTCGAAAGGTTCCGTTCGTCTACCAGGTGTTCCAGCAGAAACCGTCGAACCCATGGACCAAGGCTCGACCGGTCAGCCACGTTTCGCCTCCGGTCGTGCATAAAGCTCGAAGCAGCGGCTCGCGTGCTGGAGGAGTTCCCTGGTTATCGACAAGTACCGCGTCGTTTCGGTCATTCGTGCGTGACCGAGGTAGGTCGACAGGTGCGGAAGCAAACGCTGCACATTCTTCCCTTCGCGGTACCACGTCACCAACCGCATGATGGCAAAGGCATGACGAAAATCATGAAGCCTCGGCTGGTAACGAGAGCCGTCATGGCCCTTGATCCCAGCCTCCTTGCGAAGCCGCGCGAACATTCCCTCCGCCGTTCGCCGCATCACAGGCGTTCCGTCCATCGCTGCCAAGAACGGCGAATCCGGCGTATGAGGAGAGGCGGACCATTGTTGCTGGAAATAGCGCTTCAAAACTTTGCCAAGATCTGGCCCGATCGGCACGAGGCGCGTCTTGAAAAACTTTGTTTCCCGTATGGTCAGGATAAGCGCCTTGAGATCGACGTCAGCTATCTTCAGCGCCACGGCTTCACTGATTCTCAGGCCAGCTCCGTACAGCAGCAGAAGCAACACCCGTATTGTTCGTGGCGCCAATCGCCAACTGGGCCGATGCCGTGATTCCGCGGCATCCAAAAGTTTTTTGACGTCCGCCGGCGAATAGATGTATGGACGAAACTCCACGGGTCTCCGGGGCTTCAATTTCGGCAGTGGCGAAGCGGCGATGTAATTTCTTGAGAGGGCGTAGCGGAACAGACAGTTCAGAGTGCTGAACCTGGCAAACCAGGCGTTCGTCACGGGGCCTCGCCCGTCGATGAATTTCCGTACGATGTCGGGTGTGACTTTTCGAATATCTGACCCTCCCGCCACTCGGGCGAAGGCGCGCAGGATAATGGACCGGCTGCTATAACGTCTTCCCAGCGACTGTTTGTAATCGATGAACTCTGCAATGGCACGCTCGGTCTTCATGACAGTCCCTTCAGGCTGATGCGAGCGACCTCTCTCAGCGCCGCTGGATCACTCCTACGGTAAACTGGCGTGGATTTCCTTTCATCGCGTTCGATGTGCCGGACCACCTCTGACAGATCCAGGGCGGCGACCTCGCGGAGCGCCGGAACGTTGACCTTGGCATAGATCTGTGTCGATTCAGTGGATGCATGCCCCAGATGGTCACCTACCTCCTTGAGACTGAAGCCGCCCGAAACGAGGTGTGTGGCGACTGCATGGCGCAGTCCGTGCGGCCCGTACTTTCGCAGGCTCAGGCCGAGGCGCTTTTGTCTGCGCCGCGTCGCTGAGGCGAGTCCCGTCCTCGAAAGAGGCCGGAACGGCTGTGTCAGGGACAAGAACACCTCCCGATGGGGGCTTCTGGGGCGAACGTTTTTTAAGTAACTGAGGATGGCCTCGCCAACGTCCTGGGTCAGTGGATATTCCTGAGTTTTTCCATGTTTCGAGCGCCGGAGCCGAATTAATTTGTTCTGCCAGTCGATGTCTTCCAGACGAAGCTGACGAACTTCGCTTACCCGGAAGCCGTACACTGCGTGCAGAAGCAAAATCGGTCGATCCCGAATGTCTTCCGGCGTCTCGCCGCTGGCATCAACGATCAGTCTCTTCACATCCTCCCAGTCAGGACCCTGAGGCAAATGTTCGAATGCGTAGAGGAGAGGGGCATCGATGCATTCCGCAATGCCGGCGGCGCATAACCCACGTCCAGCTGCATACCGAAAAAATGATCGCAAAGCCTGCACGTGAAATGAGATCGACGTGCGTCGTAATGAAGCGAATTTACTGGATGATAAATACGCCGACATGTCCCTGGCGTTGACCGCGGAAACGGGCCGCTTCCGTTGTTCCAGCCAACAGAATAAAGGCTGTAGGCAATCCCTCCGGCCTTGAACCGTCACTGGTGAGTAGCCGCACTCGTCCAGCAGGTAAGCGGAGAAGGAATTCAGCAGGTCCGAGCCCGGCATCTCAGCTCGTGATTCAGACAGACAACCCAGAAATCTCAACCACGCGCAGCCAACCGAGATGAACCTCCTCCCGGCATTCTTCGGACGTCGTGCCGTCCTGTTGGATGCAGCGCGTTGTTTAATCCATTCGTCCGCAGCAGTCCTGACGTGTTCTCTTGTGACCGATGATCCTGCCAGCACATCGATCCGCTCCGCAATCGTCAACAGAAGACCATTGATTTCCGCCAGCACGCCTTCAGTGCGGCCTTCGCTACAAAGGTGCGCCATGTAGCGCTCGCGCTCCGCCACAAACGGACCGTTGAGATAGCGTGAACGATCGCGGGCTCGTTTTAGAAATCGTTCGAACATTGAGGTTGAGTCGCCTTTCGGAAAGGAATACGAAGCAACCACCTCGGCGGATTTATGTGGCTTAGACAGAGTCAACGCCCAATGAGAACTGCGCAACTACAGGCTTTGGCCACATAAGGAAAATGGCCACATAAGTCCAGTTATGTGATCGATCACATAACTGGACGAATGGTGCCGGCAGACCATGCGCTCTCGCATCGAGCCCATGAAGAAGATCGCCCGTTCCCTGCGCCAGCACCGCGAACTGATCCTCAACTATTTCCGGGCGAAAAACTGCTTTCCAGTGGTGTAGTGGAGGGTCTGAACAACAAAGCTAAAGTTACCATGAGAAAATCCTACGGCTTTCGCACTTACCGGGTCCTCGAACTTGCTCTCTATCACTCACTTGGCAAACTACCCGAGCCGGAACTCACCCATGATTTCTTTTGACCAGTCAAAATCAGAAAAATCAGAGGTCTCTCGATCAGGAATGCGTCGGCGGCGAGCCGGAAGCTGACCATTCCCCTTCCAGCCATTAGCGCGGCGCTGGAACAAGGTCAAC
>DATFXZ010000079.1:0-4524 GCA_035315305.1 Terriglobia bacterium
CGGTTTCAGTGCCAGGTAATTTTCAGAGGCGCACACATACTCGGCAAATGCGCCTCTGCGTACGCCGAAAACCTCATCGCCCGGTCGAAATTGCTTTACGGCTGCGCCGACTGCTTCAACACGTCCCGCTAAGTCACCGCCAATGGTCTTGTCTTTGGGTTCACGAAGTCCCCCGCCAAATATGGGGAGGAAGATCCGGGGCATTGTGAACCGCCGCCACTCGAGTGCATTAACGGACGATGCGTGGACCTTAACCAGAACTTCATTGTCCTTAGGAGAAGGTTTTTCGATCTCCCGGAGCTGAAGAACGTCTGGCGGACCGTAGTTTGTGTAGAGAATCGCTTTCATTGCGGTTTGCTCTCGCCTGCAGCCGGATCGAAGCCGCAGCGGTCGCGCACGCGATCGCGGAAGCGCTCGCGCTGTTCGGGCGTCATGACCTGCCAGCGTTCGGCGAAACGGTCTGCCATTCGCTCGGTTATACGATCGACCACGCGGCCGCGGTCAACCCGGTGTCCGCCACCGTGCATTCCGAATCCGCCGAAGAGAATCCGGCAGAGGGCCAACAGGGCAAGTGCTTGCCAGAAGCTAAGCAGTGGCAAGCCGAAAAGCGGCGGCGCCAGCCAGTTCCATAGCCATTTCACAACTTCGCCGCCGATGAAGATGAATACTGCAAAGCCAACCAGCACAAGCGGGATAAAACGTTTTCTCATAGTCAGCTCCTCACGTTTTCGTCAACTCGTCGTAGATGCCCTGCAATCGCCGTCGCAGGCGCTGTACGGCATATCGTTTTCGGGACAGCAGCGTGTTGACACTCATGCCGGTCTCACCCGCGATCGCTCCGAAACTGCGGCCTTCCAACTCGTGCGCGACAAAAACATCACGTTGTTCCTTTGGCAGTTCGTCGATCGCCAACTCCAGTTCGTCGAGCAGCGCTTTCCTCACGTACTGCGCGTCCGGCCCCGCATCGGGCGAAGGAAAGAGGTCCTCAAAGTGCAGATCATCGTCTTCATCGTCACCGGCGAAGGTGTCACTGAAGCTCTCCGTCTTTCTCGCGCGAAACACGTCGATGATTCGGTTGCGGGCCACGCGAAAGAGCCAACCGGTGATGTGGTCGATCGGCATCAGCAGACGATTCGCTTCGACCAGCTTGTAGAAGACGTCCTGCAGAATGTCCTCGACATCACGTGGATCGGCCACGCGCCTTCGTATGAAATTGCGCAACCGGGACTGCTCCCGCTTGATCACGTCTGCGATGCGTTGATCGTGTTCGAGTGTCATCTGCCGCAGGCCCGCTGAGTCCCTTATCTACTGTTGTAGACGGATGAGGGCGTGTGGATATTGTAGGTGGCGTGTATATAATCCGCCCTTATCGGAGAAAATTTGTGAATCGCGAATGCACCATCGGGCTGGAATACGAGGTCAAGAAGCCAAAGTAAGGGCTGTAAGCGCGGTCTTATACCGCCCGTTCGCGATAGGTACCCAGTAACGCCGCACTGGTTACGAACCACTTGGACGGATTGTCGGTATACCGTACAAGTGAATTTCTTTTCGTAAGACGTGCTTCCAATCTACGGTTTGTCGGTTTACCAGGCACTGCGGAGCTCCGTGCACTGGAGATGACAGTTTTCTGCCAAGTTTGCTTCCGTTGTCGTTTCTCGGCATAATCCCCCAGGTCGATTTGCATTTCCACTGAGCTTCCAATGTCGGTAGATGTGGGCACACGACTTGGTTCGTTCGAAATCATTGCCGTTCTCGGCAAGGGTGGCATGGGCGAAGTTTACCGCGCACGCGATACGAAGCTGAAGCGTGATGTCGCGGTCAAAATTCTGCCCGATGAGTTCTCGCGTGACGCAGATCGGGTGAGCCGATTTCAGCGAGAGGCCGAAGTTCTCGCATCGCTCAATCATCCAAATATCGCCGCGATTTACGATCTCCAGGATGTAAACGGCACGCGGTTTCTCATACTTGAACTTATTGAAGGGGAGACGCTCGCCGATCGTATTGCCCGCGGTCCGATCCCGGTTGAGGAAGCTCTCGATATTGCCAAGTACATCGCGGAAGCACTCGAAGTAGCCCATGAAAAAGGTATCGTCCATCGCGATCTCAAGCCGGCAAATGTGAAGATCACTCCAGAAGGAAACGTCAAGGTCCTCGATTTCGGGCTCGCGAAGGCGATGGACGTAGCACCGGTTGAAATCAGCAGAACGAATTCACCAACGTTGACCGTCGTCGCTACAAATGCTGGCGTCATTCTCGGTACCGCTGGCTACATGTCCCCGGAACAAGCCAAAGGCCGCGCTGCCGATCAGCGCAGCGACATCTTCTCCTTCGGTTGCGTCCTGTACGAGATGATTACCGGCCGTCTGGCCTTCGAAGGCGAGACGGTGACCGAAGTGATCGCGTCGGTACTGAAGCAAGAGCCTGACCTATCACGGATTCCCGTGTCCGTCCATCCGAGAGTCGTGGATTTGATTCGCCGCTGCCTCGTCAAGGACGCCAAACGCCGATGGCACGCCGCCGCCGATGTGCGGGTCGAAATCGAAACGATCCTGGCTGAATCGCAAGGCCTGAAAACTACCGATGCTGGTGCAGTGCGAACATCACGATGGCGGTTCGCGGCAGTCATTGCGAGTTCGGCTGCAGTGGTTGCACTCGCGACATTCGGAATCGAACGGGGCCTGCGGCCAAAAGCGGCGGCGCCGCCCATCGCGCGTTTTTCATTCGTTCTCCCTGAGGGCCAAATCATCACGCGAGGCGGGCGGCACGCGATCGCCATTTCGCCTGACGGCCAGAACATCGTCTATCAGGCAAATCTGCAGCTCTACCTCCGTTCAATGTCCGATCTGGATGCGCGGCCGATCCAAGGCACGAATGTCGATGCTGCCAATCCTTTTTTTTCACCAGACGGCCAGTGGATTGGGTTCTACTCCGTTGCTGAAAGCAGGCTCAAGAAAATCGCAATCACCGGAGGCGCCGCTGTCACGCTGGCCGAAGTCGCCTTCCCCTTCGGCGCCAGTTGGACTCGCGATAACCAAATTCTGCTGGCCGACCAGCGGTTAGGGATCCTCCGAGTTTCTGCAGACGGCGGCAAACCCGAAACACTGATCGCCATCAAGGACGGTGAAGTGATGCATGGTCCGCAGCTACTGCCGGACGGCGATCATGTGCTCTTTGCTGTGCATCCCGCTAACAGTGGTGGCGCAACGACTCGCGCCGCTGTTTGGGATAAGGCGCAGATCGTTGTCCAGTCATTGAAGACTGGTGTGCGCAAGCCCCTGATTGAAGGCGGAGCGGATGCCAGATATGTGCCGACCGGTCACCTTGTCTATGCGCTCGGAGCGACATTGTTCGCCGTCCCCTTTGATGCAATGAAACTCGAAAAGACTGGTGGACCGGTTCCCATCCTGGATGGCGTGCTTAGAGCCAACTTCGCTTCCGGGGCAGCACACTTCGGTTTCGCAGCAAATGGGACGATGGTTTATTTCGCCGGAAATGCAGTGGATACCCCCGAGACCAAGGTCGCGTTTGTCAACTTGGGCGGAGAGAAGAAGATGTTGCCACTCCCGCCAGCTTTGTACCGGGAGCCGCGTATCTCGCCGGATGGTAAACAGGCCGCGCTGTTGGCTGAAGACGAACAAGGCATTCAGGTTCTGAACGTGTACGATTTATCGCAGACCACAGCCCTGCGACGCCTTACATTTCAGTCCTCGGACTTCCCAGTGTGGACACCGGATGGCCGTATCATTTTTTCATCCGACGGGACTTTGTTTTCGCAGCGGGCCGACGGCAAAGGCGCGGCCCAGATACTAGCAAAGCCGGAGCAACAGGGAACCTTCTATGCTCCGAGCGCAGTTTCTCCGGATGGTAGGACTCTTCTGTTTGGCACAGGAAGCGATATCTGGAGCCTATCTCTAGAAGGCGACCATAAACCAAAACCGGTGATCACCGGCGACGGATCTCAACGACAACCGTATTTTTCTCCCGATGGCCGGTGGATTGTTTATTCTTCGGACGAGTCCGGCCGGTTTGAACTTTACGCACAGCCATTTCCGCCAACGGGGAGCAAACATCAGATTACGACGACCGGGGGACTGTCTCCGCTTTGGTCGCAAGATGGAAAGATCTTTTACGTCGTCGGAACTCGTAACTCCCGAACCTTCCAATTGTTCTCCGTAAATGTTCACACGCAACCGAGTTTCGTATTTGAGAATCCCAGTAATTTACCGGTCGAAGGGATCGCTCTTCGCGGCGCGGGAATGCGTCCCTACGACATGACTCGTGACGGCAAACAAATTCTTGCTGTGCTCGTTGATCCGACTCTCTTTGAATCGATTAACCAACCGCAAATTCGAATCACGCTCAATTGGTTTGAGGACTTGAAGCAGCGCGTGCCGACGAAGTAACTACCGATCAAGCCTCATTTAGCGCGATTAGCAACAAAACAAGCGCCCGCAGCCATTCCTCGCTTTGCGAGGAAATCGCCTCAATTGTTGGTATGTCGGTATACCGTACAAGTGCAAGAAG
>DATFXZ010000080.1:0-13755 GCA_035315305.1 Terriglobia bacterium
AGGATTGGGAGATCCGGGTGCCGGTGAAAGCCGGTGTCCACAATGTGCAAGTTGCCTTTATCAAGCAGACTTCTGCCGTCGCAGAGACTGCGCGGCTGCCGTTCCAAAGACCGTACCCTGCAGGCGTGAACATCGCCGAAAATCGCACGGGAGCCTACCTGCGGAGCGTCGAGATAAGTGGTCCGTACGATCCGGCCGGGCCAGGGAATTCACCAAGCCGCGGGCAGATTTTTATCTGCCGCGATGAGAATCTGACGTGCGCCAGAAAAATTCTTGGCACGCTCGCGCGTCGTGCGTATCACCGCCCGGTCACGGATGCGGATCTGCAGGCTCTCCTCGCGTTTTATCGGGAAGGCCGTAAAGAGCAGAACAGCTTCGATAGTGGAATCGAGCGCGCTCTGCGACGATTGCTGGTCAGTCCCGAGTTCCTGTTTCGTCTTGAGGCAGATCCGCCGAACGTCCTACCGAATACTCCGTATCGTATCGGTGATGTCGAAATTGCAGCGCGATTGTCATTCTTCCTCTGGAGTAGTATTCCGGACGAAGAACTGCTGGCGCTGGCCGAACAGAACCGACTGAAGGATCCTGCGACCCTGGATCGGCAGATTCTCCGGATGATCGCAGATCCAAGGTTCAGCTCGTTTGTGGAGAAGTTCGCAGGACAGTGGCTGTTCTTGCGTAACCTTGCGGCCGTCATTCCCGTGCAGCAAAACTTTCCGGACTTTGACGATACTCTTCGGCAGTCCTTTCGGCGCGAAACGGAACTGTTCTTCGAGAGCGTCGTGCGCGAGGATCGCAGCGCGCTCGATTTGCTGCGCGCCGATTACACGTTCCTGAACGAACGGCTTGCCCGACATTACGGAATTCCTAATGTGAAGGGAAGCCGGTTCCGGCGAGTCACGCTGCCGCCGGACAGCAAGCGCGGCGGTCTGCTAAGTCAGGGCAGTATCCTTACGGTGACGTCGTACCCGGATCGGACTTCGCCTGTGGTCCGCGGCAAATGGATTCTGGAAAACCTGCTGGGTACACCACCGCCGCCTCCGCTGCCCAATGTTCCTCCGCTTAAGCCGCCGAGTTTTGCGAATAAGGTCCTCTCAATGCGCGAGCGGATTTCCGAGCACAGGAAGAATGCAGTTTGCGCGAGTTGCCATGCGATGATGGATCCGCTCGGTCTGGCGCTCGAGAACTTCGATGGCACAGGCAAGTGGCGCGACCTCGATGAATCTGGTGTCGCGATCGACGCCTCCGGTTCACTCCCGGATGGAACGAAGTTTGTTGGAGCGGACGGACTCACCAAGGCGCTACTCGGGTCCGATAGGTTCGTCACGGTGCTAACCGAGAAGATGCTCACGTATGCGCTCGGGCGCGGCGTCGAGTACTACGATGCTCCCGCTGTCCGAACCATCGTGCGCGACGCGGCGCGCGAAGACTACCGCTTTACGGCGCTCATCCGAGGTATTGTGCGGAGCACGGCGTTCCAGATGAGGAGATCACAGTCATGATCATTAGGAAAATCGCGTTGCCTCGACGCACGTTTCTTCGTGGCATGGGTACCGTGCTTGGCCTTCCCTTGCTCGATGCCATGATGCCCGCGCTTTCCGCGATGATCCCGCCTGAAGCAGCCACTCGCCGCATTGGATTCATATACATGCCAAACGGAGTGGCGAAGAATTCAACGATTGATTACTGGACGCCGGCGAGCGAAGGAAAGGATTTTGAACTGTCCCAAATACTCGCCCCGCTAGAGCCATTCCGCGATCGGATGGTCGTCGTCAGCGGTCTCGATCAGAACCAGGCTGAGACCGGCAACGACGGTGCCAGCGGCGACCATACGCGAGGAACGAGTTCATGGCTGACCGGCGTCTATCCAAAGCGCACCGAAGGCGCTGATGTGCGCAATGCCTTATCGGCTGATCAAATCGCGGTATCTGTGCTCGGGAAGGATACGGCGTTACCCTCGCTCGAACTTGCGATCGATCTGAACTTCCTCGCCGGCCAGTGCGAAAACAGCTATAGCTGTGTCTACCTGAACACGCTCGCGTGGACTTCTCCAACGACGCCGCTGCCCACAGAGAATAATCCCCGTATCGTCTTCGAGCGTCTGTTCGGCGACGGTGGAACCGCCGAGCGCCGAGCCGCACAGGCCAGGCAGAACCAGAGCATTCTGGATTCTGTTCTGGACGATCTGCACCGTGTCGAGCGCCGGCTTGGGCCTGGCGACCGGACAAGGGTCACGGAGTATGTTGACGCGGTTCGCGAAGTGGAGCGCCGGATACAGGGAGCTGAGGGCCGTGCCGAAACGGAACTGCCCACGCTGGATCGGCCAAAGGGAATTCCTGAACGCTTCGACGAACACGTGAAGCTGATGTATGAGCTGCAGTGGCTTGCTTTCCGCGCTGACTTAACACGCGTCGTCACATTCATGCTCGGACGCGAGTTGAACTTCCGCACTTACCCGGAGATTGGTGTCACCGAAGGCCACCACGGGCTATCGCACCATCAGGATCGGCCGGAGCAGATTGCGAAGTATGCCAAGGTTGGCGTGTATCAGGCGCAGCTGTTTGCCGGCTTCCTGGAGAAATTGCAATCCACATCGGAGGGGGACGGAACGCTGTTCGATCATTCCTTGTTTCTATACGGCGCCGGTCTTAGTAATCCGAACACCCATGCGCACACAGACCTTCCTCTTCTTGTTGTCGGGGGACGCGACAGCAGGATCGAAGGAAACCGGCACCTTGTGTTCCGTGGGCAAAAGCCGATGACCAATCTGCTGCTCAGTCTTCTGGATAGAGTCGGCATGCATGCCGATACGCTGGGCGACAGCAACGGTAGGATCGAGTTGTAGCGTGAAACACGTCGCGAAATCCTGGACACCGTTTCAGGGTGCCATCTCTCGTTTGCGTACCCCTGGTCATTGGTCTCCGGGCAGGAACCCCATCCTGAAAGGATGGGAGGAATCCCCGCACCGCTCCTCGATCCTATTTATACCTTTGCTGCTTCTAGCGGCGTTAACCCTCAATGCCGCCGCGCCGGAATTCTCCCTGCTCGAAGCCGTAAAAGCCGGGGACGCTAAAACTGCACGATCACTTTTAGCCAGGAAAGTCGACGTCAACAAGCCCGAGGCCGACGGAACGACTGCGCTGCACTGGGCCGTCGAAAACGACGACCTTGATTTGACCGCCGCGCTGCTTCAAGCGGGTGCAAAGTCGCAAGTCGCCAATCGAAACGGAATAACTCCCTTGCATCTTGCCGCGACGAACGGGAACGCCCGCATCATCGAGCGCCTCATTGCCGCAGGAGCGGAGTCCAACGCCGCGACTCCCGGTGGAGAGACTCCGCTGATGATGGCTGCACGGACAGGAAATGCTGACGCGCTGACAGTGTTAATTGCTCACGGTGCATCCGTGAATGCGCGGGAAAGTTGGCGCGGTCAGACGGCTCTGATGTGGGCTGCCATCGAGAACAACGCCGCCGCAATACGAGTGCTAACGGCAGCTGGAGCCGATATCCACGCCAAGTCGATGTCTGGGATGTTCACGCCGTTGCTGTTCGCCGTGCGAGGCGGACAGTTGGAGGCGACACGAGCACTCCTCGATGCCGGCGCAGACGTTAACGAGCGCCTGCCCGATGGCATGAGCGCGCTCGTGCTCGCCGCCTATAACGCTCACTACGAACTTGCGGCGCTGCTTCTTGACCAGGGAGCAGATCCAAACTCGTCTGCTCAAGGTTGGACGGCCTTGCATCAAGTGGCTTGGTCTCGGCGTCCGAATCGTGGATTCAACCTGCCAGGCGCCGTCCCTAGCGGACGACTGGACAGTCTCGAGCTCGTTCGGAGATTGGTTGCCCACGGCGCTGCTATCAATGCCCAGATGACGAAAGAGCCGCGCGATGGAAATCGAAACATGCTGAATCGAATCGGAGCGACGCCGTTCGTAATGGCTGCCAAATCCGCGGACGTGCCGTTGATGCGCGTGCTTCTGGAATCTGGCGCCGACCCTAAGATCAAGACGACGGACGGCACATCCGCGCTGATGGTCGCAGCGGGAGTTGGTGTGTATGGTCCGGGCGAAAGCCCCGGCACGCACGAGGAGGCACTGGAAGCCGTCAAGCTGGCCTACGAGGTCGGTGGTGGTGATGTCAATGACATGAACAAGGACGGCGAGACCGCGTTACACGGCGCGGTCTATCGCGGCGGCGCAGTTCCCGTGATTCAATTCCTTGCAGACAAGGGCGCAAAACTCGATGTTCCGAACAAGAAGAAATGGACACCACTGCTTGCCGCGGAGGGCGTCGTTTATGCGAGTAGCGGTATTCGCAGATATCCCGAAGCCGCCGCGCTGATCCGCAAGCTGATGCGCGAGCGTGGACTTCCCGTCCCGGATTTCGAGCGCAACGGCGGCGCGGCTCCGATCGTGAGGGCGGCAGTAGCGCCTTTGACGTCACGCACCAACTGGGCCGGCGTGTATACCGAGACGCAAGCGCAACGCGGCAAACAGGTATACCAGCACGCGTGCGCCGTTTGTCATCTGGATAACTTGCAAGGCGATGCCGTGTCGCCGCCGCTCAAGGGTTCGACATTCCTGGCACGATTCGCCGGCTCAACCGCACACGAGATGATGCAGGCCATTCGAAGTACCATGCCCCAGAACGCGCCTGACACTCTCGGTGATCGCGCTTATGTGGATCTGATCAGCTATTTGCTCCAGGCAAACGGCAGCCCAGCTGGATCGATTGAATTGGCACTCGATGTCGCCGAGCTCGAGAAAATCATCATCACGGATCAGCCGCCCGCGAAATAGTGAGGATCACACGCATGAACAAGAGAAGACTTGCCCCAATAGCAATGGCCGTAGCAACTATCGCCGTCACTGTCGGGTTGGCGCAGACGCCGGCGCCGAGCGCGGAGCAGCTACGCCAGACAGTGTCGCGATTGCGAGGTAATCGCATCGAAACTCCTAACAGCTGGGACACGCTGACTATGGAGCAGAAAAAGTACGTCGAAAGTATTCTCAGCGGTCCGCGGGGCGACATCACCGGGCCGCTTGGCGTCATGATGGTTACCCCGCAGCTTGGCGATCTTGCCCAGAAGGCGATTGCCTACGCTCGCTTCGCCGGGCGTGAAGGGTTTTCGAGTGTCCCGCCGAAACTGAACGAACTGGCGATTCTGGTCGTTGCCAAGCACTGGTCGGCTGAGTACGTGTGGAACGCGCATCATATGGCGGCCGTGCGAAACGGCATAACGGCTGAAGTCGTGGAGGGTATTCGAACGGGTAAGCGCCCCGCTGCTATGGAAAAAGATGTCGAAGCGGTGTACAACTTCGCCACAGAATTCATCACGAAGACGGAGGTGAGCGACGCCACACTGCAGGCTGCAAAAAACGTTCTCGGAGGCGACCGAGGCGTTGTGGACCTCGTTGGGACAATGGGTCTGTATCAGATTTCATCAATGATGGTGGCGCTCGATCAGACGCCGCTTCCACAGGGAACGAAGCCGTACTTGCACTGACGGCAAGAAAGAATGAATACGTACGACACAATTCGCGATGTTCTAAAGAGGAAAGGACAGGAAGTCTGGTCGATAACTCCGGACTCAACAGTGTATCGAGCCATCGAAATGATGGCCGATAAACACATTGGCGCGTTGTTGGTGATCGTTGACGAGAAACTCGTCGGCATCGTTTCCGAGCGCGACTATGCGCGCAAAGTTGTGCTGCGGGGAAGATCCTCGAAGGAAACTCGCGTTGAGGAAATCATGACGAGTCCCGTAATTTTCGTCGAACCGCGACATGTCGTCGATGAGTGTATGAGAATCATCACTGATAACCGTATTCGTCATCTTCCAGTCGTTGAGAATGAGAGAGTGATTGGGATTGTTTCCATCGGTGATTTGGTGAACTGGATCATATCCGCTCAGCATCAAACTATCCAACAACTGCAGAATTACATCACCGGAAAATACCCGCTGTGATTACGCACCGCGGAGCGGTGCCGGATCGTAAACGAAACCGGCGAGCGACCGCCGATCTCATCCCCGTGTCTGCTAAGATGGCGGGCACATGATTGGCCAAACGGTGTCGCATTATCGCGTGATCGAAAAGCTTGGCGGCGGTGGAATGGGCGTGGTCTACAAAGCGGAAGACACACGTCTGGGTCGCCACGTTGCTCTAAAATTTCTTCCTTTTGAAATCAGCCGGGATGCTGCGGCTATCGAACGGTTCTTGCGTGAAGCGCGGGCCGCGTCTGTTTTGAACCATCCGAATATCTGCACGATTCACGACATTGGAGAACATGAAGGCCAACACTTCATTGCGATGGAATTGCTGGAAGGCGGGACGCTGCGGCACCGTATTGGCGGAAAGCCACTGGATGTAACGACTCTGATCGATTTGGGCATCGAAATCGCCGATGCGCTCGATGCGGCGCATGGCGCGTACATCATCCACCGCGACATCAAGCCTGCGAATATCTTCGTGACTCACCGTGGCCAGGCCAAGATTCTGGACTTTGGCTTGGCAAAAGTCAGTCCCCCAGAGACTGTCCGATCTTCGGGAATGCCTACCCTAGTTAGTGACGAAGAGCATTTGACCAGCCCCGGAACGGCGCTTGGAACTGTAGCCTACATGTCACCCGAACAAGCCCGCGGTGAGACACTCGACGCGCGGACCGATTTGTTTTCGTTTGGCCTCGTGCTTTATGAGATGGCAACCGGTGTCCAGGCCTTTATCGGAAATACCACGGCAGTCATTTTTGAGGCACTTCTAAATCGGCAGCCTTCCGGTTTCGATCGCATTCCCCCGGATCTCGCAGGTCTTGTCCGAAAGGCAATCGAAAAGGACCGCATGCTGCGTTATCAATCGGCCGCGGAAATTCGAGCCGACCTGAAGCGCCTGAAACGCGACTCGGATTCCGGACGTTCGATGGCCGCGTCTGCTCCCGTCGCGCCACGACAATCGCGGAAGGCGAAAGGTATCGAGTCATTGGCGGTTTTGCCGCTCCTGAATGCCAGCGGCGATCCGGATTCGGAATATCTCAGCGAGGGCATCGCGGAGAGCCTCATTAACAGCTTTGCTCAAATCCCGAAACTGCGGGTGGTGCAACGCGGTAGAGCGTTCCGCTACAAAGGCAACGCGGTTGATGTTCAGCAAGCCGGCCGCGAGCTTCAGGTGCAGGCGATACTGACGGGCAGGTTGTTGCTGCGCGGGGATACGCTGGTCGTGAAGATGGACTTGATTGATGTGGATCGAGATGCCCAACTGTGGGGCCAGCAGTACACAAAGAAGTTTTCCGACATCTTTGCCCTTCAAGAAGAAATTGCCGATGAGGTTTCGGAAACATTGAAGCTGCGCTTGTCGGGCGAGCCGAAAAGACGTCCAACCCGGCAAACGGAAAATCTAGAAGCGTACCAGCTGTATTTGAAGGGCCGCTTCTTCTGGTCGAACCTGACTCCCGACAATTTCCGCAGGGCCATCGAGTGCTACGAGCGGGCGATCGCGAAGGATCCCAATTATGCCCGGGCATATGCGGGTCTTGCCGATTGTTATGGACTGCTGGGCTCCTCAGCGTTCGGTGTAACGCGACCGGGCGAGATGCTTCCTAAAGCTAAAGCTTCCGCCCAAAAAGCCTTAGCGCTGGATGGATCCTTGAGCGAAGCGCACAACTCGATAGCCTTATGCGCTCTTTTTTACGACTGGGATTTGCCAGCGGCGGGACATGCATTTCGTCGAGCGCTCGAATTGGGTCCCGAGAATGTAGTAGCCCGCATGAACTACTCCCAGTACCTGGCAGTGCTTGGCCGCTCCGAGGATTCTGTCACCGAAGCGCGGCGGGCTGTCGAAATCGATCCGCTATCCGCCGCTTCGGCGTGGCTCAGCACTGCACTTGTGTTCGCGCGAAAATACGCTGAAGGCATCATTGCGGCGAACCGGGCGCTGGAGTTGAACGCGAGCTTCCTTCCGGCGCATCTGGCCCATTGTTTTGGATATCAGCGCACAGGAGATTTCACTAAAGCCATCGAACATGCGGAGAAAGCTACGTCGATCGCGAGGCTTCCAATTACGCTGAGTATCAAAGCCTGGATCTACGGAACGGCCGGGCGCCGTGAAGCCAGCCTTCGAATTCTTGACGAACTCCACGAACTAGCGGGGAACGTGTATGTGTCTCCGTTACACTTTGCAACGGTCTACGCAGGTCTGGGCGACATCGAAGCATGGAGAAAAGCCATGCTGGAAGCCTATGAAGAGCGGGCCAATGGTCTTGTGTTTTTGAAACTGTTTCCACAGTTCGAGCCGATGCAATCCGACCCCGTCTTTCAAGAACTCGTCCGAAAGATAGGCCTTCCGTAACAGCGATCACAACATCCAATTACAAGGCTCCCGATCCGAAGAAAATCTCACTCATCCTCAGCGGCGGCGCGGCGTTAGAGCTGTTGCTCAACTGCGATCGAGATGGTGTGTGATCGACCCCTCCGCCTTCGGCGGCCCTCCCCCTTACGGAGGGCGAGAATATGTAGTCTTCTCCTCGTGAGGGACGACGCGAGCGAAGCGAGCGAGAGGGTTCGCGCACACACCATCCGCCGCTGAATCTGCGGCTGCAGGATTGCTTACCGCTCTACCGGTTGTCGCAACTTAACGCGCTACGTTTGACGTGGATCTATACTGTCGCGACGTCAAGGAGAATCTCATGGCCAATCGATTTCAAACCATCGGGGCAAAAGCCGCAGTGGGTGCCGTTGCCTTCGCCACGCTGGTGGCGGTGATTTACTGGGTTCGAAACGGCATCGTTCCAAGAATTGGAAACGCGGATGAGGGTGAATTCCTGCTGGTTGAGGCCAGCGAGCGGGAGTTGGATGGCTCTCCAGCCCTAAGCCTGACATTTACATTGCCTCTGGATGCGCGACAGTCCTACGACAAGTACATCCGCGTATTCGAAATGCCCGCGCCGCCACGCCGACCTGATGAACGGCGATTCAACTTTGAAGAGGAGCGCCCGGGTACAGGCGGGACGATTGTCAGCACGAAGCCTGAAGATACGAAGGCAGACGGGGGCAACGTTATGGCCGGCGCGTGGATTATCGGTGAAAATCCTCGGTTGCTGTTGTTTCCACATATAAAGCCGGAGACGCGATACGTAGTCACAGTTAGCCCGGGACTGGCGGCCAGGAACGGCAGCAAACTGTCAGCAGATTCGAAATATTCCGTACGTACGGCCCCCATGCCGCCTTCCTATTACTTCGCCAGCAACGGCATGGTCTTGCCGGCCGGACAGAACGGCGGATTGCCCGTCGTCACGGTGAATGTTCCTGAAGTCGATATCCAGTTCCTGCGCGTGAAGAACGAGAGATTGCCGGATTTCCTGGACCGCGTGATACGGCGAAAATCAAACCGGCAGCAAGGCGCGGACGAAGAGGGTTCGAGTGGTGATGACGAGAGATACGACTACCGCCGTACCTCGTTGCGCGGCGCAGTTGGGTTCTACCAACTGGACGAGTTTCGCAGCATCACCGAAAGCGTCTATATCGGACGCTTCACAACCGAACGTCAGCCCAATCGGCGAAGCGTCACCTACATTCCGGTGGAGGATATCCGAGAACTAAAAGACCCGGGAGTTTACGTAGCCGCTATGACTCAGCCCGGCCGTTTTCGTTACGACTCCCAGACGACTTACTTCTACATCAGCGACCTCGGTATGCATCTCCGGATCTTCGATAAGGGCGCGGATGCATTCGTGAGTTCGCTCGTCGATGGCAAGGCCGTTCGAGGTGTCGAAGTCTCATGGCTGGATTCCACGGGAAAAACGCTGACGCACGCTGAGACCGATGGCGACGGACATGCTTTATTTGCCGAATGGCCAAAAGACGCCAAGGTCGTGCTGGCGCGGAAGGACAAACACGTATCACTTGTCGCGATGCGCGAACCGGCACTCGATCTATCGGAATACGATATTATCGGTGGACGCTATAGCCCTGTGCGGCTGTTCGCCTATACGGGCCGGAATCTTTATCGGCCCGGTGAAAGCCTCGATGTGTCGGTTCTTGCGCGCGATCCCGACGGCAAGCCGGTTCCCGTGCAGCCGATCCAGGCTGTCCTCAAGGACCCGACCGGCCGGAAGCAGTTTACGGCGACATGGCAACCCGACTCCCGCTATCCCGGCTACTACCTGAAGCATCTGGAACTGCCCGATGACGCGGCCACCGGAGCCTGGACTCTCGAGTTGCGCGCCGATCCTGCTGAGAAAGCGCCCAGCACGGTGCTGCGCCTTGGCGTAGAAGAGTTTTTGCCGGAGCGCATGAAACTCGATTTAACCAGCACCGATCCGGCATTGGCGGCCGATCAAATGTTTACGATTGCGGTTCATGGCGCTTATCTCTACGGCGCTCCTGCCGCAGGTAATCGGTTGCTTGGGGTCGCGGAATTCGATCGAAACAAGAATCCATTGGCGAGCAAATATCCCGGTTTTGAGTTCGGGGACTCCGGTGAAGACGAAAAGAAGAAGCGCATGGAGCTTTCGGAACAAGTGCTGGATGGGCAAGGCAACGGAAAGGTTCAGCTCGACCTGTCGTCTGTTGCGTCAAAAGTTTCGCCATTCACTGTCCGCGCAACGCTCAGCTTGCTCGAGAGCGGCGGCCGGCCTATCGTGCGGAGCATCGAGCGCGTGGTATGGCCCGCGGCGGTGCTCGTCGGAGTCAGGCCGTTATTTGAGGGCGACTATGCGCGTGAAGGCAGCCGCGTCGAATTTGAAGTTCTGCGGACGGACCGCGATGGGAATCTCAAGGCGGCTGCTTCAATGCCTGTGCGCCTGTTCCGTGAAAACCGCGACTACTACTGGCGGTTTGATGATCAACGAGGCTGGCATTCCGGCTTTACGGAAACCGAAGAATTGGTGGAAACCTCTTCCGTTACCATACCGGCCGGTGGCCGCGGCAAGCTCGTTGTTCCGGTGAAGTATGGTCGGTACCGCCTCGAAATCCTCGATCGCGATACCAACCAGACGGTTCGCTACCGCTTCTATGCCGGCTGGAGTGCGCAAACGGATGAAACACAGGGCGTGCGGCCGGATCGCGTTGCGCTGAAGCTCGACAAGCCCAGTTATCGAGAAGGCGAGACAGCCCACCTCACGATCACGCCGCCGCATCAAGGCGAAGCTTTGATCACTGTGGATGGTACCCGCACGCTTTGGGTAAAACGGATGTCCATATCGTCAGACACGGCTACTGTAGATATTCCACTCAATCGCGAGTGGACGCGACATGATTTGTATGTTTCGGTCATGGTCTTGCGTCCCGGCAACGCTGGTGATCTTGTTACGCCGGCACGAGCTCTCGGAATCGTTCATCTGCCTCTCGAACGCGGTGAACGAAAGTTGAATGTCACGCTGGACGCGCCGCAGAAAATTCGTCCGGAAACTCCCGTCCAAATCAAGGTCCGAGCGCCTGACGCGAAAGGGCAGAAAGCGCTTGTGACGTTATCCGCGGTCGACGTCGGTATTCTCAACATCACGCGTTTCACGTCTCCCGATCCGCACGCGTTTTTCTTCGGCAAACTGCGTTACAGCGCCGATCAGCACGATGTCTACGGTCGTCTCATCGAGAAGATGCAAGGACGAAAGGGCGAGCTGAGATTTGGTGGTGATAACACACCGTCGCCTACAAAGGGTCTGCCGAAAATCGTCCAATTAATCGATCTCTTCAGTGGTCCCGTTCTGATGGATGACCGGGGTGAAGCGGAGATTTCGTTGCGGGTTCCGGATTTCAACGGCACTTTGCGGTTGATGGCGGTTGTGGCGACAGCGGATCGCTTTGGTTCGAAGGATGCGGAGATGGTTGTCGCTGCGCCCTTGATCACGGAATTGTCCACGCCGCGATTTCTCTCTTTCGGCGACAAGGCTGTCGTGGCTCTCGACCTTCAAAACCTGTCTGGATCTGCGCAAGACTTGAAGGTATCCGTGAAAAGTGGTCAGGGTTTGCGCATTCAGGATAGCGACCGGGAACTTTCGCTGAGGGACCAGGAAAAGCGAACGCTCCGTTTTAATGTCGAAGCGCGGTCGCTGCCCGGCGTGCAAAGTGTAATCGTCAAGGTCGCGGGAAGAGGACTCAACATCGAACGCACTTTTGGTTTAGCCATAAGACCGCCGACGCCGCAGGTTCAATTCACGAAACGCTATGTGGTGAAGCCTGCCGACGGTGTCGAAGTCCAGGATGCGGCGCTTTCCGGTTTGTATCCCGATTCCGCGCTTGCGCATCTCGTTGTGTCAGACAAACCACCCATCGACGTGCGAGCGGCCGTGCAGGACTTACTGACATATCCGTATGGCTGTGGCGAGCAGCTTACCAGCACATCCTATCCGCACGTCTTCATCGATGAAGATCAGGCGCGCCGCTTCGGACTGAAACCCTTCACCCGTGAACAGCGAGTAGAGATCCTGGACCGGAGTATGTCGAAGCTTGGCGCAATGCAGGCGCCCAACGGCGGTTTCAGCTTGTGGGGTAACGCGTCCGAATATGAATACTGGCTGTCCGCGTATATTACGAGTTTCCTCGTGGACGCGCGTGAGCAGGGCTTCGCGGTGCCGGACACGATGTATCGTCAGGCGATGGACTTCCTGCTTCGCGGGTTGCAGGAAGGCGTTTCGCGATTGCCGGCAGCAGTTGCCGCGAGTCCCGTTCGCGGCGGTGAAATTTTCAGAGATCGCGACAACGGCCGCTTCGATGTTCTGGCGTATGGCGCCTATGTTCTGGCTCGGGAGAGAAAGGCGCCGTTGGCGACTCTCCGGCAATTGAACGACTCGCGCGGCCAGGCCCAATCGGGGCTTCCTCTTGTTGAATTGGGGATCGCACTCAATCTGATGGGTGATAACGGCCGCGGCGACGCCACGATCGGCGAAGGAGTACGCAAGGGCCGGGGGACTGGTTATTGGTGGTACGACTACGGAACGGTGCTCCGCGACGCGGCGCTCTCTTATGCATTGCTCGAACGGCATCACATTGCGGCCGAGGGACGGGAAAACCTGCTTTCCGTAATTGCCGCTGAATTACAGAACAACCGCTACTACAGCACACAGGAAAAAATGGCGTTGTTCCTGGTCGGACGCAGCCTGAACGCGGGCGGGGGATCATGGACTGCTAACCTGTCGGCGGGCGGCAAACCTGAGTCGCTTTCGCAGAAGGGAACCTACTTCCGCGCCTTGTCTCCGGCGGATCTCGCGAGCGGGATCAGGGTCGGCAACACGTCTGGAGGATTGCTTTATGTGGAGCTTTCTCTTTCCGGCAACCCTATCCAGCAGCCGCCGGCCAGAAGCGACGTCATCGAACTGAGCCGCACGATATACGCACCGGATGGCCGCGTGATTTCCGGAAGATCGCTTCAAACAGGGGAAACGGTCATCGTTCACATCAGCGCAAGATCAAAAACTGCAATCGGTACGGGGTTGATCGTTGACCGTATACCGGCTGGACTCGAGATCGAGAATCTGAACATCGTGAGCGGCGAGCAACTTGAGACGGTGACGATTGCTGGAATGAATCCTGGGGAAGTGATGAAGAACAGTCATATCAAACACGTTGAGTTTCGAGATGACCGCTTCGTTGCCGCAGTTCGGTTGGATCCAAGCTACTTTGTGAATCGGGTCAACGACCTCAGTGTGCTCCATCTGTTTTACCGAGCACGCGTGGTCACACCTGGTGAGTTTGTCATGCCGCCCGTGTATGCCGAAGATATGTATCGTCCGAATCTCTTTGGTCTGAGCGGGAGTAGCGAAATG
>DATFXZ010000081.1:0-2981 GCA_035315305.1 Terriglobia bacterium
ACCGCGCGCACGATCTTATTGACGTCAACAGGCTCCAGATTCCCATTGCGCTTGCGCACGCGCATGGTCGTGGTGGCGGGTTCGACTGATTGTGTGTTTGGTTCGGAGTAAGTGGCGATGGCATTTAAGGTCATAATCTCCTCTGCGACTGCTGATTTAGGACGGGGAAAGAAACAGGCAGACGGAGAGACCCGCGATTTCGAGACTTGCCGTTTTTCCCCTCGAAAAACTCAAGTAATGACCGCGTCAAAGACGCGGGCTTTCGGCAGGTCTTCGGACTTGCAGGCGTTCCTAGTTCAAGGGCTTCTCGATGGGCTTCCTATTTATAGGATTCCTAACGACCGTCGCTTCCCAGCTATATCGCCAGTGCTAATGACGATCTTCGTTCCTGCTCACCGCTGCGGGGCAGTTCCGGATTCACACCGGATTCCCTCTCGCCGGGCGGCCAGCGCGAAGCTGACCGCGCGCCGAAAGCGGCTACAATATAATGTGGGCCGGGGAAGGTGTCAATACTACAGAATGTGCTTTTGGAGACGCTGAAGCCGGCGCGGGGGCATGGCGCCGGCCCTCCCAATTATTGGGCTGCGTTCGCGCTGCAATTCGCAAATGATTTGTTGATGGAATGTATGACGCGCGGCAGTCTACCAGAAAGGTTAGGAGAAGGATAACGGTAAGCTTTCGGCAACAGTGCATGGTGCGACGTGAAAGTCGCTTGTGTGTCTGTTTCGGTCTTTGAATCAAAATGAAGGCAGTGAAACCTGCTGTTCCACCAGCAGTATCCTACCGGGACAGGCGGCGTCGGTAACGTCGCCGTCTGAAGCTCCCGGAACAACGTACTCGTCACTTCGGTGAGCGTTCAAGTGGTGACACGAAATCGCGCCTGCGAGCATCAATGCGGGTCGAGGCTAGGATCGAGTGGTCTGGTCAACAAATGTGAACTCTCGGCGAACCGTCGTCAGTTGCAACAAGCCAAAGATGCTGACAGGCTTGAACCAAAAGGTACATGGCCGGTACAGGGACTCAAGCTTTCCCTGTCGTGGACATACGGTCATCGGCGGATAGAGAGGACCTTCCCCACTCTGGCAAACAAGCGGAACACGGTAAGCCCGTATCGCTCCCAATGGGAAGACAAGCCGCAAGGCAAGTCGATAGCGGTGCGGGTAGAAGACGAGGGAGAAAGCGAACGCCGTTCCGTAATAGAACGGATAGGAGTTGAGCCTTCGGCGACATCACTCCACGCGAAAGCATGCAGACTTCCCTCTGGTCTTTCCTCACGAGAGAATCCGGCAAATCGACTAAGGAGGAAAAGCAGATGACGACAGAATTTTCTGTTGGTGCAGCCTCCGACACGAAAGTGAATCGGCCGACCATCAACTGGCGGCAAGTTCACCGCAATGTTCGTCGGCTCCAGATGCGTATCGTGAAGGCGACGCAGAACTGTGGCGAAGCCGCGTCCCAAAAGGGCGTTGGAAAGGCTTGAGCGGCATATGGTGAAAGTCATACGTGCCGTTCTTAGGGGAGGGGGCGACAGCAATGCCGCCTCCTTACCCGACCCACAGATGGTGAGATTGCGGCGCGCCGGTACAGCCCATGTGCGCCGGCGCGCCGCAAGCTCACGGATAACCACGGTTCCAGGATACATATATCTTTGTGTAAGGACGCGCCGGAGCCGAGAGCGAAGCAACCACCGGAGTGCGGACCGGTGATTGAGATCGCCGAAGTCGGAGGATTGCATCATCGCTACGAGCGGCGGGCGGCCCGAGGAAGTGATTGAAAATACAGGCCGGATAGAGTTTCGGCGAAAGACAGGCGGCCGCCGTGAATCAAGGCAACCCGATATCTTTCGCCGAAGCGCTCAGTGAATGGAAAAAGTAGGGACTAGCCTGCGTGGAGGTTTTGCTTCAAAGGCTCAACCCCGGACGAGGAGTGAAGGTGTTATGATTTTCACCCCGCGTCACACGGCGACAGTTCACATGCCCTTCATACGCTCTTTCAGCAATACCTCCCCGCGCGCAAACAGTTCGTCGCGGGAAAGCTTCCCGGCGTCGAAGTCAGCCAAGATTGAGCGTTGGGCCAGGTATTCCTTGTTTCGAATGCCGGCTTTGCTTTGCAACAACCGCCAGGCCTTACGACGTTCCACACAAAAGAGCGCCAGTTGCCGCGAGAGCGAACGGTATTCGATCTCCTGGTTCGGCCCCGCCACTTTGATGTAAACGCCGAAGTCGGGCACGTATGATCGATGTTCCTGCAGCAGATAGCGGCGATAGACCACGTCCTGCTGTGTGATGCGCACCAGCATGTTCTCCAGCGGGATCAGCCTGGCCGCGTCTTCACTGCTGATCTTCTTCAAATGGTTGCGGAAGCGCGCCTCGGTCGCGCACCAGTGGGCAACGGTGTAGCGGTAAGGCTCATTGCCCTGCTTGAACTTCGTCTCGTACCAATCCAGCTCGATCGAAGGGTTGCCTTTGAGGTCGAGGGCCTCCTGGTATGTCTCACCGAGTCGCGGGTTAAACACGAACTCCGGCGCGCCGCGCGAGTCGCGCACTCGCTGGGCCTGGGTCAGGGCCATGTCGTCAGGCACGCCGTGTTCCGGCTGACAGGTCGTGAAGCATTGCAGGAAGGCCGTGCCGCGATATTCGAGGGCGTCGAGGATCGACTTGTAAAGGCGCGGCGCGTTGGCGATAGAGATCTGGGCGACGAACGGCGAGCCATGTCCGGCCAGAAAAGTCTCGGCGACAGTCTTCTTCTCGACATTCTTGCCCTGGCTGGCGGCGCCGAACACATTCATATCGTTGCCGCCCAGCATGGGAGTCGAGTCGGAGTTCTGTCCGCCAGTATTGGAGTAGACCTGCGTGTCCAGCATCACCGATTTGACGTTCGGGCGATTCTGCAGCATGACCTTCGACATGTTCTGGTAACCGATGTCACCCATGCCGCCGTCGCCGCCCACCACCCAGACTTTCGGCAGTTCCAGAATCTCC
>DATFXZ010000082.1:0-3195 GCA_035315305.1 Terriglobia bacterium
GTGCTTTCCGTTTTGATGATCATGGCTCTGCTTCCGCTCCTTGTGTCCGCTCAAGACCGAGGTGGACGCGGCGCCGCGGCCACGACTCCGACCGGTCCTGCAATGACCATGACTGTGATGGGATTTCCCGATGGCGGCCAGGTTCCGGTCAAGTTTAGTCAGGCTGCTCCAGGGGCAGCACCCGGCGAGGGTACATCCCCTGCAATCAGTTGGGCGAATCCGCCCGCAGGCACGCAAAGTTTCGTCCTGAACATGCATGACATGGACGTCGCTCGCAATAAGACTACGGACGATCAGGCGCACTGGGTCGTGTGGAACATTCCGCCTACAGCTACTGGGATGCCCGAAGGTGTCCAGAAGGGATCGCAGTTGCCGGACGGCAGCTTCCAAATCAGCGCCACCGGTCCTGTGTACCGCGGCCCGGGCGCTCCTGCGAACGGTCCGCCCCACCATTACATGTTCGAAGTCTTCGCGCTGGACACGAAACTCGATGTGAAACCGACGGCTGACGCATTCGAGACGCGCGCGAATGTGATGAAAGCGATGCAGGGCCACATTCTCGGCAAAGCCGTCTATGGCGGATTGTTCAGACGTCCTCAGTAATGCTCAATCCGAGCTGTAGTCGATCTCGGCTCTTCGCATCATCAATCCGTTAACGATCAACACGGCTACCGTGAAAACGGCTAAGCCGCTGACAGATCCGAAAACGGAAGATGGCGCCGTAATCACTGCGAAAGGGCCGAGTGGGATGGGGACCGGAACGATCGATTGCAGGTAATGCACGACGCTGATTTTTTGCAGCGCTGCCGGTAGAAATACGTTCGCCGATTCCCAGAGCAGCAGGAACGCCGCAGGAATGGCTGGGTTTTTGAACAGAAATCCAGTCACCATGAAGACGGAACCATATCCAACGCAACCTAATACTGCGATTCCGACATAACTGAAGAGCTCCCTCATTCCGGGTCCGGCGAAAAAGTGCGCATTCGCAACGACCGACCCGTTCGCCGAATGAATCAGTGTGTTGGTGATTCCCACACTGCCGCCATAGAAGACTGATGTGATCAGCAGGCCGGCGAGGTATTTCCCAGCCACCAGAACTTCACGACGTACAGGCGCAAGCAAATAGAAATGTATGGTTCGCGTAACCATGTCGCCGCGGTAAAGGTTAGCAAAGACCAGTGCGCACCCAAACAGGACCATAAGGCGAAGCATGAACGTCTGAAACATCACGGCGAATATTTGCGTGATTTCTGAATTGTCCGGCGGGCGTGGGTCGAAGAGGAGTAATAACGTCACCAAGCATACCGGCGCGGCGGCGAGCAGGATCGGAAAGAACCATTTGCGTCCGGCCCGGAACTTGCGGATCTCGAACCATGCAACCACTAATATTTGTTCTGCCCACTTCAAGAACATGTAGATCCTTCTGATTCGTGTAATCCGCGGCTCATAATCTTCCGTTTGAGCCAATAAGGTACGAGTAGACCGAGTGCACATCCTCATCGACAGGAATCACGCCTTCCACCGTCAATCCGTCCGCAAGCACAACGCGGTTGACGAGCGTATAAAGCTGATCGGCGCTGCGGCTGCGAAGCAGTACGCCGGCTCCATCGTCATCGATCCGTACTTCGACGACATGGTTTTCTGAAAACGCGCGGCTGGCCAGGAGCGCTGGTTTGTCGCAGCGCACGAGAATTCCGATGGGGTGTTCCGACATCTCTTCGCGAACCTCTTGAATGTCGCCTTCGGCCACGACATAGCCGTTGCTCATCATGACAACAGAATCGGAAATGATATCGACCTCATGGAGAATGTGGCTTGACACAATCACGAAGCGACCCTCACCCGCCAGCTTCTGAAACAGTGCAATTGATTCGGCTCGCGCCATCGGGTCCAGACCATTGAGTGGTTCATCGAGCACAAGCACGATTGGATTGTGGGCAATGGCTAGAGCGAGCTTGATCCGCTGGCGCATCCCTTTGCTATAGCCCGCCACGCGGCGGTGAGCGGCTTCGGTCATATGCACCTGCTCGATTGCCTTCCATGCCAATTCATCGGCTCCCTGTCTATCGAAGCCGTGCAGCCGAAGCAGGGAACAGATGAGAGCAAAACCCGTGACGCCTTTCGGAAACGTATCGAACTGGGTGCAGTAGCCGACGTTCCGGTAGAAGGTTTCGGGATCATCGGTTCGTGCGCCGAGGACCTCGATGTCGCCGCGCGTGGGCCGGATCAGTCCCGTTAACAAATTCATGAGCGTCGTTTTGCCGGAGCCGTTCGGGCCAACCAGGCTCGTGATGCCTGGACCCATTCTCAAGTTGATTTTGTTGACGCCAAGTACCTCGCCATAAAACTTCGACACATCCGAAAAAACGATTCGATCTGCTTCCGGCGTCATCGCACTACCTCGTAGGCGCGGATTTTCCGGTTCAGCAGAAGCAGACTGACGGCGCAAACTGAACCGACCATTAGCCATGCACTCCATGCAGGAATTGGGAGCGTCCGAAATCCCATCGGATTGAGGGCCCTCGCTGCTCGGGCGTATCCCTCTGCATCATTAATGAAGAAAAGTGAGTTCCAGACGGTCCCGATCACGACGATGGCGTTCAAGAGACTTCCCCATCCCATTCGCATGATTTCGTTAGCCGCCTGTCCAAACCCCGTCGGAAAAAAGAGCAGAGCAAATAACATTCCGGCCGCCGCCGGCCGCCATCGAAGCCATGCCGACGAAGCAAGCGCTACAAGTGAAATGAGCGTGACCCATACTATTGAGCCGATCAGGATCGCAAACGCAAGATGGATGTTGTCGATAAACCATTGCGATCCCGCCAGGGCGGACTTCAACAAGTAGATCAGCAGCATGGGCCCACCGGTCACGAGAAAAAGCAGAACGAATAAGACGCTGAACTTACCCAAAACGTATTCAACGCGAGAGAACGGCCGGCTGAAATACAGCGGTAGCGCGTTGTTGGTCAAGTCCGGAGAGACCAAGCCTGGACCAACCAGAGCGGTCACGAAAACGGAAAGGACAGCCTGAATCGTCATCAAGAAGAGGAAAAACTCAGCGGTGACCGGAACAAGCTCCACGTCCGGAGGCCTCGCGCCTTGGAACAGCGACATCAACAGATCCACATGGTGACTGAGATATACCGCGCTGGAAGCAATCAGCGTCGGAACAAAGCAGAGGACATAAAAGATCAC